>CAZTYP010000030.1:0-24875 GCA_964617555.1 uncultured Melioribacteraceae bacterium
ACATTACCTTAACTGTAGTATCCTAATAATATAATAACAGAATCATAAATTATTTCTATTAATTTGTAAAAGAGTTCGAATTCTTATATATTAGTAATAAAAAAAAATAAAAACAAACAAAACGAAAGCATTTTTAAGTAAAAACGATGCTAAACGCAGAACGAAAAGAAGCAATAAAAAAGAAAATACTCCTCGAAAAAAGGGTGTTAATTAACGATTTATGTGAAGAATATAACACTTCTCCAGTTACAATACGCAAAGATTTGGATGCACTTGAAGCGGAAGGAATTCTTACTCGCGTGCATGGCGGCGGTATCCTTAATTCCGCGAATGTGCCTATGCAAGAATTATCCTTAAGCGAAAAAGAAAGAATTAACTTAAAAGAAAAAGAAAGAATTGCCCGATATGCAGAAAGTTTGATTAAAGAAGGGGAAGTAATAATTCTTGATTCCGGTTTTACAGCCGTTCATATTGCCCGCAGATTAAAATTCAGAGAAGGTATTACCGTAATTACCGGTGGACTTAATGTTGCTCAAGAACTGACGGGGAGTAATAATAAATTAATTTTAACCGGCGGTGTTTTTAATAAAGATACTTTCGGGCTTTCTGGTACGTTTGCCGAAAATGTAATTCAAAATACCGTTGCTGATAAATTATTTCTTGGTGTTAACGGGGTAGATTTTGAAAAAGGACTTACCGCTTATAATTACGAAGAAGCGAAACTTAACCGTATGATGATGAAAGTGGTATCGGAAATAATTCTTATTGCCGATTCATCCAAATTCGGGAAAAAAGAAATCGGGTTTATAGGCAATGTTAATGAAGTGGACAGAATTATTACCGACAAAGGCTTGGATGCTGAGTATATTGAAAAAATTGAGAAATTAGATATTAAAATTCATTTGGTATAAGGAGAAATTATGAAAACTGTAAAACCGTTAGATGTTACAATTGTGGGTGGCGGAATGATTACCGAACTTCAAATAATGCCTTCGGTTTATCATTTGCAAAGAATCGGGGCAATAAAGGAGATAAATGTTTGTGCGTTAAATACTCCGCCTCTAAAAAATATTGCTGAAAGCAAAAGATTGCAAGAAGCATTTCCGGGGCAAACCTTTAATTCGTATCCCGATTATAAAACAACTGCGCCCGACGAAATGTATCCGGATTTATATAAGAAGGTAATTGATGATATGAACGAGCGGAATATTGTTTTTGTTGCGCTGCCGGACCAACTGCATTATTCAGCAATTATCTATGCACTTGAACATAACCAGCATGTTATTAGCGTTAAGCCTTTAACATTAAATTATTCGCAAGCCTTGGAAATTGAAAAATTAGCTTTCTCCAAAGGGCTTTTTGTTGGAACCGAATATCATAAACGCTTTGACGATAGAGTTGGAGTGGCTCGTTTAAAATATCGTGCGGGAGATTTCGGAGAATTTCGTGTCGGTTACGCAACTTTGATTGAGCCGTGGTATTATCGTGATTCCAATTTCCAAAATTGGTGTACTACAGAAAACTCCGATATGTTTACCTATATTGGTTGCCACTACGTTGACCAAGTAAATATGATTACCGGACTGCTTCCTGTTGAGGTTTCGGTTTACGGAGTGAAGGATAAATATCCTAATGGTAACGAAGGATTTTTGTGGACTAATGCAAATGTAATTTGGGAAAACGGTGCAAGTCTTGCACTAATTAATGGAATGGGATATCCGAATGTTGCTCCCGGCGGTAATTCCCAAGGGCTTTGGCTTTTTACACAAGGCGAAAAGGATGGCGGATTACTTTTTCACGATGATCAATACCGCGGATTAAAACATTCTTATATAACAAAAGGAAACCATCCGGGAGATTCTTACTACAACGAACCGAGCCCCGATTATTTAAAATTACTTGAACGCGGGGGCGAAGGGCTTACTCCTGTCGGATACGGATATCGCAGTATTGAAGGATTAATCAATTCCATTCATCGTGTTGAAGAAGCCGGAAATGAGTTAACTGCAAGACAAACAATTATAAAAAAGATTGATAACGAAGGAATTATTGCCACACCCGCAAACAGTTCTTTTAACGAACTGGTAATTGAAGCGGGAAGATTGTCCATTATGAATAACGGCAGAGCCGTTGTAATTGAATACGGCGAAAATCCTACGGTTAAATTCAAAGAATATAAATAAAAAATCAGGAGAATATAAATTATGTCTTTATACAGCAGAAAACCGATTGAGGTAGAAAAAGTAAACACAAAATACAGAAAAATTACTACGCCATTACCTGTACCCGAATCTATCGAAATAATTGAAAAATTGGAAAAATACGAACCTGCTTCAATGTCGGGGCAACCTCCTATTATTTGGAATAAAGCCGAAGGATTTCAAGTTTACGATAAATGGGGCAATATGTGGTTGGATTGGTCAAGCGGTGTTTTAATAACAAATATAGGGCATTCCCATCCGAAAATAATAGAGGCGTTAAAGAAAGAGATAGATTCCAAATTACTGACAAGCTATGTTTTTTATCACGAAAAAAGAGCAGAATTGGTGGAATTGTTGCAACAAGACGCACCGGAAGGATTGGATAAAGTTTTTTTACTTTCTACAGGTTCGGAAGCAACAGAAAACGCAATAAAATTGGCACGTACCTACGGAATATCCAAAGGAGGAAAAGAAAAACACGTAATTGTAAGTTTCAGCAACGCTTTTCACGGCAGAACGCTAGGGGCGCAACTTGCAGGCGGAATTCCTGCATTGAAAGAATGGATAGTTAATCTTGATCCCGGATTTGTTAATGTTCCTTTTCCCGACGGGTATTTTATGAAAGATACAAGTTTTGATGTTTTTCTTAATTCACTCAAGGAGCAAGGGATAGACCCTAAAAATATAGCCGGTGTAATTTCCGAAAGTTATCAAGGTGCCGGACCTTTCTTTTTCCCTAAAGAATATGCAAAAAAATTAGAAGCGTTTTGCAGAGAAAACGATGCATTGTTGATTATGGACGAAGTTCAAGCCGGATTCGGGCGTACGGGTAAATGGTTTACATTTGAGCATTACGATATAAAACCCGATTTAATTGCTTGCGGAAAAGGAATCTCTTCATCCTTGCCTCTTTCGGCAGTAATAGGAAGAAGTGATGTTATGAATATGTATCCGCCGGGTAGTATGACTTCAACACACTCTGCAAGTCCATTACCCGTTGTGGCGGCAATAGAAAACTTAAAAGTTCTTAAGGAAGAAAAAATGACGGAGAATGCAGCGGAACTGGGTAAAATATTGAAAGAAAGATTGCAGACAATTCAGGAAAAGCATCCGGAGAGAATAGGCTTTGTAGCAAGCGAAGGATTAGTTGCCGGAATGCAAATCGAACGAAACGGAGAAGGAGATAAAGAAGCTGCATACAAGATAAACGAACGTTGTTTTCAAAAAGGGCTTTTGATGTTTGCTCCGGTCGGTATTGGTGGAAGATGTATTAAAATTGCACCTCCTTTAATGATTACAAAAGATGCATTGCAAGAAGGTTTGGACCTGCTCGAAGAAGTCTGTAACGAAGTATTGTAAATATTAAATCTTAAAAAATATGAGAAATAAATGACGAAAGTTACTCGATATAACGAGATTAAATACGCTGGTGATTGTAAGTACGATGCTGCATCTCTCGGCGAGGTAATGCTGCGTATCGATCCTTTTGATATTCCTACAGCAAGGGCAAGATTACTTAGAGTTTCGCAAGGCGGAGGGGAAACAAATGTTGCGTGCGGACTTTCTTATACATTCGGGTTACGCAGTACGGTTTTAACCGCTTTGGTAGAAGATAATATCGGGTTAAATATCCGTAATCAGTTGAGAGAAGTTGGTGTTGATACTTCCAATATAATATGGTTCAATACTAATAACGACGGTACACCGCACAGCACCGATCAAAAAGGCGGACTTGCAAACGGTATTAATTTTACATACAACGGACGTGGTGTTATTCCTTCCGATACCGTTTATTACCGTGCTCACTCGGCTGTTCGTGAAATTAAGTCCGATGATTTTAATTGGGATAATCTTTTTGGAATTGACGGTGTACGTGTGTTAAATACCGGAGGAATTTTTACGTTACTTTCGGAAAATACAGCAAATGTTGCAATTACGGCAGTACAAAAAGCCAATCAACACGGTGTATTTGTCGCTGCAGATTTAAATTATCGTGCAAAAGTACAGCCCGATAAATCAGTTGCACGTTCCATAAATAAAAAAATTGCTCCCTATTTGGGTTTTCTTGTCGGTAACGATTCCGATTTAAGCGATGCTCTCGGTTACCAAACAATAACTAAAAAAGGGGCTTCTTTTGATGAGTGGCTTGAGAAATATAAAATTACCGTTAGGCAAGTTGCCTCGGATTTCCCGAATTTAAGTTTAATAGGTACTCAATGGCGAGGTGCGGTAAATGCGGATTTAATTCATTGGGGTGCGGTTTTGTATGATGTATTGAACGATGAATTTCATGTTGCCCCGTTGCGTAAAAATATTCCCATTGCCGATAGAACCGGCGGAGGAGATTCTTTTACCTCCGGTGTATTGGCGGCGTTAATGTTTGATAAGGATTTGCAAACCGCAGTAGAATGGGGAGCCGCACACGGGATTTTGGTGCAAGAAACTCCCGGAGATTTTACCATGGTTACCATTAAAGATATTGAACGTGAAGCTAAACGTGCAAAAACCGGCGGTGGGGTCAAAGCCGTAAGGTAATTTCTTTATATAAAAATTGGGGAAGTAATGAAATACGTTTACAACAGAAAAAAAGTTAAAGACGCATTATTAAAAAGCGGTGTGGTAGTTGTTATAAATAAAAAGCATGTTAAAAAACCTGAAGATTTAATTATTACAATGCAGGAAGTATACAATGCAGGCTATGTTGCGGAAACCACTTTCCGTATTGATCCCGCAATTTTAAAAGAAGGTATGGCGGAATTAGTAAAAATGCGTGAAGAATCACCTGAAAACAATCCATTCATTTTGGGTTGTGGTAGCGTAATAAATCCGTCGGAACTGGAACAAGCAATCGAAATGGGTTTTGAAATGATTGTTGCCCCCGGGAATGTAATGGGCGGATATGCCGAAGGAAAAGATTTTATTAGAATTGCTCAAGATAACAATATTTTTTCTGCTCCTGCGGTTATGACTCCCACGGAATTTAATTATTATATTGAAAATCCCGACGGATTGGAACCTGATGCAATCAAAATATTTCCCGCCGGTGTTTTGGGTGCTTCCGGAATTGCTGCACTGCTTGCTCCGTTTGTTCGTAAAAGGCATAACGGAAAAATAATAATGCCTACCGGAGGAGTAAATTTTGAAACAGGGGCAGAATATAAAAAAGCTATTACAGGTGCGGGGTATTATCCGGTATTAGGGATGTCGTCGCCTCTTTTCTTAGTGGAAAAAGAAGAAAAACCGGGTGATGTTCAAATCATTCGACAATCATTAAAGCAATTTACCGAAAAATTTTTCGGTAAATAAAAAATTTAATTTGATGAATCATCCTTAGACTTTATTACATCAAGGCATTTCTGTAAAATTGCATATTCCGGTGACCCTTTTAATACGGGATAATTGTATTGATATGCCTGTACGTTGGTGTTTCTTCCGTAATCGTAACTTGCCAGCACGTTTCCGTTTTTATCGTAATAAATAATGTGCAGCATACTGTATTTATTCAGTTTGGAATTGAAAAGATAGTATGTATTTGTTTTATAAATTTTATCTTTTACGGATTCAATTACAATCGGAGTGGAATGCACGGTCAATGTCCACACGTAAATATCATCGCTGTGAAAACTTTTTAATCCAGAAACATCAACATAAACTTTATCTGCACCCTCTGTAAACACCGGTTCCCATTCCGTTTCGGATTTTTGGGCATATAACGAAAGTGTAAAAAAGAGAATTGTTAATATTACTTCTGATGTTTTCATATGTTCATCCAAAAATTTTATAATTCGTATGCGAAGTTAATAAAAAGTAAAAAATGATAAAAGAGTAAATATTCGGGATAAAAAGGAAAACGGCTGCATTAAACAGCCGTTTAAGAATTTGCAATTAATGGTGATTACCGCCGGTATGAACGTGCCCGTGCGAAATTTCTTCTTCCGTAGCATCTCTAACATCCATAACTTCAACATCAAAAGTTAAAACTTGATCGGCAAGAGCATGATTGCCGTCTACCGTAATTTTATCACCGTCAATGTTTGTTATTGTCATAATTACTGGTCCGTCTTGAAGTTGAGCCTGAAATTGCATTCCTACTTCCAATTCGTCTGTTCCCTGAAACATTGCGCGGTCAACTTCTTGAATTAAAGCGGGATTAAATTTTCCGTATGCTTCTTCGGGTTGAACAACGGCTTTAAATTTATCTCCGGTTTTTTTTCCTTCCATCTCTTTTTCCAAACCGGGTATTAAATTTTGATGCCCTTGAATATAAACAAGCGGGCCGCGTCCTTCGGAAGTATCCAGTACTTTCCCGTCTTCATCCGTTAAAGTGTAATTCATAGATACAACTTTATCTTTTGCGATAACCATATTTTTCTCCTTTTAAAAAAATTAAACTTTAAAATACTCATTAAATCCAGGATTAAAAAGAATAAAATATTTTCAGGGGTAATTTTTTATTTTAATACTGCTATTTAAAATAAATAAAAAATATCCGTAAACAAGTTTCAATGCGAAGATATTATTTATCAATTGAAAAATATCTCCTCAAATTATCAAATTAACAGATTCCGGAATTCCCGAAGTTGTTTTTTGCAAAGTTATGAAAGAGAACCTTCTGATTATGTTAAAGTCTAGTAGGAACGATGTGTACAAAACTTTTACCCATATGTATTTGAGTTCGGAAGGGTTTGCCGGTAAAAAATCTGTTAATCCGATATCCTAAAAATTTAGTATCTTTATGTTTACTTTAAAAAAAATTGGTGTAAAATATAATGGCAAAAAAGAGAATTTTAAGCGGAATGCGTCCTACCGGAAAGCTTCATATAGGGCATTATGTAGGAGCATTGGAAAACTGGGTTAAGCTGCAAAATGAATATGAAAATTATCATTTAATAGCTGATTACCATGTGCTTACCACGTCGTTAAAAAATGATGATATGTATAAAAACACAATTGATATGGTAATTGATTGGCTTGCTTCCGGCTTGGACCCCGTTAAGTCCCCGATATTTCGTCAGTCGCAAATTAAAGAACATACGGAATTGCATCTTATTTTTTCAATGTTGGTTACTGCTGCACGTTTGGAAAGAAACCCTACTGTAAAAGAACAAGTTAGAGATTTAAATATAGAAAATGTTACATACGGCCATCTCGGTTATCCGGTTTTACAATCTGCTGATATTCTGTTGTATAAAGGTGAAGCTGTTCCGGTTGGAGAAGACCAGGTGCCGCATATCGAAATTACTCGCGAAATTGCAAGAAAATTCAATAATGTTTACGGTAAAGTTTTCCCCGAACCAGAACCCAAACTTACAAAATTTGCACGTCTTTCCGGTTTGGATGGAAATGCTAAAATGAGTAAATCCCTTAATAATACAATATTGCTTTCCGATTCTCCGGAAGAGGTTCGGAAAAAATTGAGAAAAGCTAAAACCGATACACAAAAAGTAAGACGTAATGATCCGGGCAGACCTGAAGTCTGTTTGATTTTTACTTATCAACAAAAATTTAACCCTGATGAAATTGAGGAAATAGAAGCAGGATGCCGTTCCGGTGCTTTGGGATGTGCGGATTGCAAAGCAAAATGTTCCGCAAAAATCAGCGAGTTTTTAAATCCGATTATTGAAAAGAGAAACTATTACGAAAACAATTTGGATGAAGTAAAAGATATTCTTGCAGACGGTGAAAAGCGAGCTAAGGCTACGGCAATAAAAACAATGGAAGAAGTTCATTCTGTAATGAAGTTCGGGTAGATATGTATAAAATTAATCTTTCAAATTTCGAAGGTCCGTTGGATTTACTTCTCTTCTTTATTAAGCGGGATGAATTGGATATTTATGATATTCCTATTTCCCATATCACTTCGGAATTTATGAAATATATGGAATTAATAGAGAAATTGGACCTTGAAATAGCAGGGGATTTTATTTTAATGGCTTCTACTTTAATGCAAATAAAAGCAAAAATGCTTTTGCCGAAGGAGAAGGATGAAAAAGGGGAAGAGATTGATCCCCGCATCGATTTGGTAAATGCCTTATTGGAATATAAGAGGTATAAAGAGATGTCCGAAGAGTTGTCGATTCAGGAAATGCAACAAAGGCGTGTTAAATATCGCGGAAATTTTATCGGTGATATAAAACATGCCCCCGACGAATTGGATACCTTGCTTAAAAACATCTCTATTTATGATTTGATAAAAGCATATAAGAAAGCATTGGAGAAGAAGCCCGAAGAAGCAGTACATCAAATAATAAAATATAATGTTACAATAGAAGAGCAAATGGAAGAAGTGCTTAATAAAACGGATTTCGGCAACGAAATTTCATTTTTGGATTTGGTTAAAGGGATGGCTGAAAAAATACGCATTATTGTTACTTTTATTGCTCTTTTGGAATTAGTAAAAATGGGGAAAATAGGTTTGAAAGAATCTTCGGAATTTAACAACTTCACTATTTATGGAATTCAAAATGGATAGCATTTATAATTCGGTAATAGAAGCATTAATATTTTCGTCGGATGACCCGATTCCCGCTGCCGATATTGTTAAAGCAATAAAGGAGATTGACGGAAGTGATACGGAAATAAGCATTAAAGATGTTGAAAATGCAGTTGAGTATTTGAATAAATTATATGATGAAGATGATAATAAATCCTTTAATATAAAACGTATTGCAAACGGTTATGCATTTGCCACTAAACCTGAATATGCCAAATATGTTGGATTTTTATCATCTGTAAAAAGTAAGCGCAGATTAAGCCAGGCGGCACTGGAAACCCTTGCCATTATTGCATACAAACAACCGATTACAAAACCGGAAATAGAAACTTTACGCGGGGTAAATTCCGATTATATGATGAACACTCTCCTCGAAAAAAATCTGATAACAATTAAGGGCCGTGCAGAAACAATAGGCAGGCCCTTACTTTACATTACTACTGATGAATTTCTTAAGTATTTCGGGCTTAATAAAATTTCCGATTTGCCAAAACCTCGCGAGGTAGAAGAAATAATGAAAGATGAAGATTTTATTGAGGAAAAACGAAAAATAATGATGAACCAAATTGAAGAAGTTGTGGAAAACGAAGTGGAAAAAGGTGATGATGGAAATTCGTCTGAATAAATATATCGCGGAAAGCGGTTTTGCTTCCAGAAGAAAAGCCGAAGAGTTTATTGAACAGGGCAGAGTTACAATTAACGGAAAAGTTGTAACAAATTTGGCAACTAAGATTCGTTCCGAAAGAGATGAAGTGTATGTAGATGATGTTAAGTTAAAACCGAAGAAAAAAATCTACTTTTTACTCAATAAACCGAAAGGAGTTATTACTTCCACAAGTGATGAAAAGAATCGCAGAACAGTTGTAGATTTAATAAATACTAAAGAAAAAATTTTCCCCGTCGGTAGATTGGATTATAACACAACCGGTGTACTTTTACTTACTAACGACGGTGAATTTGCAAATAAACTTACGCATCCGAAAAATAATTTTAAAAGAATTTATATTGTTACTCTTAATAAAGAATTGGAAGAACGTGATAAAGAAAAACTTTTGCATGGTGTTTTTATTGACAAACGGAAAGGACATTTCACCGAAATAAGTTTCCCGAAAGAAAAAAACTATAAACTTGTAAAGGTAACCACTGTGGAAGGACGTAATCATTTTGTAAAAAAAATGTTTTCTTCTGTTGGTTACAGAGTTATTAACTTGCAACGTGAAAGTTTCGGCGGAATTTCCGCAAAAGGCTTACGTGCGGGCGAATATAAAATTTTAACTTACAAAGAAATTAAAAAATTAATGGATAAAAAATAGAGGTTATTTTGGAAAATCAAAATCAAAACGAAACCAATGAATTAATTAAAAGAAGACTTGAAGAGCTTAACGAACTCTATAATAAAGGGTTTGAACCTTTTGCTTACAGTTATGATGTGGATAATTATTCACAATCAATTAAAGATAATTTTGAAAAACTTGAAGGGAAAGATGTGAAAATTGCCGGAAGAATAATGGCAATTCGTAGAATGGGTAAGGCTTCGTTTACTCATATTCAAGATAAAGAGGGACGAATACAAATTTATTTAAGAAAAGATGAAATAGGTGATGCTTACAACGCATTTAAACTTATGGATATCGGAGATATTATAGGTGTTAGCGGATTTGTTTTTAAAACCAGAACCGGGGAAATTTCGGTACACGTAAAAAACTTAACTTTGCTTGCCAAATCAGTTCGCCCTATTCCGATAGCTAAAGAGAGCGTGGATGAAAACGGTAACAAAGTAATTCACGATCAATTTTCGGATAAAGAATTGCGTTATCGACAACGTTATGTTGATTTAATAGTAAATCCTGAAGTTAAAGAAGTTTTCAAAAAACGTTCTTCAATTGTAACCACAATACGCAGTTTTTTGGATAGTAACGATTTTGTTGAAGTGGAAACACCTGTATTACAACCTATATACGGCGGTGCGGCCGCACGTCCGTTTATTACTCATCATAATACTTTGGATATGGACTTATATTTGCGTATTGCCGATGAACTATATTTAAAACGTCTTATAGTCGGTGGATTCGATAGAGTTTACGAGATATCCAAAGATTTTAGAAATGAAGGAATAGACAAAACCCACAATCCCGAATTTACAATGCTTGAATTGTATGTTGCTTATAAAGATTATAATTGGATGATGAATTTTGTTGAACAAATGGTGGAAGATGTTGCATTAAAAGTTTTCGGTAAAACGGAATTTGAAATTGATGGAAAGATGATTAATTTCAAAGGACCGTGGAAACGCCTTTCCATGGTAGAATCCATTAGAGAGAAGACAGGATTAGATATTTTATCTGCAACTCCGGATGAACTAAAGGCAGAGTTGAAAAAGTACGGTGTTGAACTTGAGCCGGGTGCAAGTAAAGGAAAATTGATTGACGAACTTTTCGGCGAGGCGGTTGAGCCGTCAATTGTACAACCTACTTTTGTTGTTGATTATCCGATTGAAATTTCTCCTCTTGCCAAAAAACATCGCAGTAAAAAAGGATTGGTTGAACGCTTTGAAGGATATGTACTCGGAAGGGAAATTTGTAATGCGTTTTCTGAACTAAATGACCCGATTGACCAGAAAGAACGATTTATGTCGCAAGCAAAAATGCGAGAAGAAGGTGATGATGAAGCTCATCAAATTGATGATGATTATATTCGTGCAATGGAATTCGGAATGCCTCCTACTGCAGGACTTGGTATAGGAATAGACAGATTGGTGATGTTGTTAACTAATCAACCGACAATTAGAGATGTTATTCTGTTTCCGCAAATGAGGCCCGAAAAATAAATGTGTTTGTCTTAATAAGCCCTTCCGTGCAGAGGGGCTTTGTTAGGATACGCCAATACAGTGTTTTGTTTTATTAATTTAATTAGCATAAAACTATGTTAAAACAACGTCCAAATATTTTACTTCTTTTTATTATTGGCTTTTCTTTTTGCTGTTCTAAAAATCTGTTTGGACAAAACGATTCTACAAAAACAAAATACTATTCTTTAAGCCATTTACGTGAATTACGGTTCAAACAACAAATAGAAAAAATTGATCCTTTGGAACAAGATATCAACTACCCCGTATTTGGAGCGATTAGTTTAAGTTATGCTTATGCTATCTACGAAATAAATAATTATTACCAAAACACATGGTGGAAAACTGATACAAACTATATTGATGACGGTTCTTTTCATGTTGTAAACGATTGGGATTACGCTCTTTGGCTCGATAAAATAGGGCATGCGTACGGAACTACATTAATTTCTCATTTTTTTTCAGCCGGATTTCAAGCGGCAAATCTTAATCAAGAACTTTCTACTTGGCTTGGGGCACTGGGAGGCTTGAGTATGCAGTTGTATGTGGAAATCCAAGACGGCTTTGCTCCCATTGATAAAACCAGTGGTGAACCTAAGTGGGGATTTAGCCCCGGAGATGCCGTAGCGGATCTTTTGGGTGCCGGATACTTTGTTGCCCGTTATTATTATCCGTATCTAAATAATTTCCAAATGAGAGTAAGCTATTATCCAAGCGATGCAATGCTTGACGGGAGAAAACCCGATCATAATATTTCGGACGATTATGACGGACAAAAAATGTGGCTTGCTTTTCGAATGGAGAATCTTCTCCCTAAATCTTGGGCAAAGTACTGGCCCGATTTTCTTATGCTTTCTGCCGGATACGGTGTTACGGGTATTGGCGATTATGATTGCGGAAAAAAAACGCAACCGAGTTATTATTTGGCTTTTGATATTGACGCAAGTAGAATCCCCATATACGGTGAATTTGCGGAATTTATTAAAAATACATTTAATTATTTTCATTTCCCTCTTCCCGGTATCAAATTCTCGGAACAAGGAGTATCATTTATGCTGATTTCTTATTAATTATTAAACAGAGAACAAAAGGGAACCATTATTTTTTATGAAATACAGTATCATTATACCAACGTTAAATGAAGAAAAACTTTTGCCGCAATTGCTAAATCAATTATCATCAGAGAGACTTAAGGAAAAATATAATTTTGAAATCATCATATCGGACGGAAACAGCAAAGATTCTACAATTCAAATTGCAAAAAAATATACCGATAAAATAATTGTTCATACCGGAAATATGAGGCAAACAATAGCTGAAGGCAGAAATGAGGGAGCAAAAATTGCCTCAGGTGAAATACTTATTTTTTTGGACGGTGATATATTGTTCGATGATGTTAGCCTTTTTTTTAAAAAAATTGAGTCTGTTTTTAAAAATAAAAATTATTTGGCAATGACATGTTATATCAATATTCATCCAGAAGAAAAGATATTCGGCGATAAAATATTTTTGAATTTTTATAATTGGTATTTTCGCTTTCTTAATAATATCGGCGTTGGAATGGGTAGAGGAGAATGCCAAATTATTCCTAAAACCGTTTTTAATGAAATTGGCGGTTATAATACGAAATTGGTTGCCGGAGAAGATTTCGATTTATTCAAACGAATTAGGAAGAAAGGGAAAATTCTGTACGATAAAAATTTAACAATCTACGAATCACCGCGTCGTTATCGAAAATACGGACATGTGAAAATATTTTTTGCATGGCTATTTAACGCTTTGTCCGTAATATTTGCAAAAAAATCGGTTTCTACCGAATGGGAGGAAATTAGATAATGCGTAAAGTTATTATACTCATTTTTATTTTAACTAATTTTATTTATTCTCAAATTGGCTATGTTAATATTGAGCATCCTGTTTATTCTTTTCTGGACAGGATGCAATTAATACATATAATTGATAATTATAATTCTTTTGAACTTCCCAAAACACGCAAAGAAATAACGGATTATCTGAAAATTATAATAAAAAAACGAGCGATCTTAAGTTCCGTCGATTCAAAAACATTGGATGATTTTATTACCGAATTTAATTTTGATTTGTCCGGCTCCGTAAATTCTTATTATTCTTTGTTTGCCCATGATACAACAACAATCTTTAATCAAAAAGAAAAGTTCCTATATTTTTATTCGGATTCTTCAACGTTTAATACATTTATTAATTTTGTCGGAAGTGGCGAAGCCCTCTATTCACGGGATAAATTAACTAACGAAAATGCTTCTACAACATTGTTTACTTTCGGAGGTGAAATTCGCGGAACAATCCAAAATCACATCGGGTATTTTGCACGTGCAACTAACGGCTTACAT
The DNA here is from genome assembly GCA_964617555.1 of uncultured Melioribacteraceae bacterium. Lineage (GTDB taxonomy): Bacteria > Bacteroidota > Ignavibacteria > Ignavibacteriales > Melioribacteraceae > 1-14-2-50-31-20. The sequence continues at coordinate 13,909 of CAZTYP010000030.1, forward strand.
TTTGGCGATAAGGACCTTGCCGCATTTAAAAGTAACCTAAAATATAATTATAAATACAGCGAAGGCAACCACGATTCCTCCCAATATTTTGACGAAACCAGTGCGTATTTAATGGCCGAATATGAACATGTAAAATTTAAAATTGGCAATGACAGAATAAATATCGGTTACGGAATTGCCAAAACAATTATGGATAATTATATGCCGCCTATGGATTATTTAACAATGCAATTTAACTACTCCGTTTTTTCATATACATTTTTGCATGGTAAATTATTCGGCACTAAAAATGTTGTTTTTAACCCTTCAAAAGGATGGCAAAGTGTTATTGCGGATAAATATTTTGTTTATCACCGGCTCGGGCTTAATTTTTCCAAGCATTGTCGCTTTGGTATTGGTGAAACGATTATTTATGCAAACCGAAATATTGACTTTTCATATTTGAATCCGTTTTTGTTTTATAAAAGTGCAGAGCATGCTAATCAAGATAGAGATAATTCCATGCTCTTTTTCGATTTCCAAAACAATTCGGTAAAAGGACTTTCTTTTTATGCGATGTTATTAATTGATGATGTTGATTTTTCGAAGTTGGGAACAAATTGGTACGGTAATAAATTCCTTTTTGATGCTGGGGCTTCGTACGAGCTCTTTCCATCGTCGATTCCTCTTACAGTTGCTTTCCAGTATTTACGAATAAACCCTTATGTTTATTCACACCGTATTAATAATAATAATTATACCAGCTTGAATATAGGATTGGGTTCTAACATTGAACCGAATAGCGAATCCTTTTTATTTAATATAAAATATAAACCGCATTACAGAGTGAGGTTGGGAATTACCTATCGTTATACAAAACACGGTGCAAATAAAACCGATGCTAACGGGAATGTATTGGTTAATTACGGTGGAGATATTCTTGTTGGGCATAGAGAAATTGATAGTGATGAAGTAATCTTTTTAAATGGAATTGAAGAAACAATTAATCATTTTACTGTTACTGCGGAATATGAACCTATAAAAAACTACTTGTTAATTTTACAAACAGATATATTAAAAACAAATAAAGAAAATTTAACTATTTTAAATAAGAGTATTATCAATTTAATATTTTCAATTAGGATATAATTAATGTTAAGTAAAATAATAAAGAGGAATTTGGTAATATTTATTGTTCTTGTTTTAGGAATAATTTTAGGAATTGAATATCAAAATTTTATAACAAAAAATTTCCCGGATAAAAATCAATCCAAAATTAACCAAGTAATAAAATTAACTGAACATTTCTATTTTGAAGAAGTTGATACGGGGAAATTGGTTGATGCCGCAATTAACGGGATGTTTGAACAACTTGATCCGCATACCACTTATCTTCCCGTAAATGAAGAAAAAAGTTCCGAGGAATCTTTTAGAGGTGAATTTGACGGTATCGGTATCGAATTCCAAATTATTAAAGATACTATTACCGTTGTTTCTCCAATATCCGGAGGGCCCAGTCAAAAAGCGGGCATTCAAGCCGGGGACAAGATTATAAAAATTGAGGGAAAAAACTCCATAGGCATTACAAACAATGATGTAATCAGATTGCTAAAGGGTAAACGGGGAACGGAAGTCGGTTTCACAGTCCTTCGTCCGGCTAATCAACAGCAATATGAATTCACGATTATCCGTGATAAAATTCCTATTAACTCCGTTGATGTTGCTTTATTATATAACGATGAAATCGGTTATATAAATTTATCCAGATTTGCCGAAACTTCTACCGAAGAAGTAAAAAAAGCGTTGGAAAAATTAAAAACCAACGGGATGAAAAAAATTGTTTTGGATTTACGAAACAACCCCGGTGGAATTTTAAGTCAAGCAGTTGCCCTAAGCGATCTGTTTTTGGGGGATAATAAATTAATTGTTTATACAAAAGGAAGACTTCCGGAATTTGATAATGAGTTTTTTGCGGAAAATTCTTATGAATTTGAAAAATATCCGCTTGTTATTTTAATAAATCACGGAAGTGCTTCCGCCAGCGAAATTGTTGCTGGTGCTATTCAAGATTGGGATAGGGGATTAATAGTAGGAGAACGCTCATTTGGAAAGGGATTGGTACAACGTTCATTTCTTTTATCCGACGGTTCCGCAGTTAGAATTACCATTGCTCGATATTATATTCCTTCCGGTCGTGCAATTCAAAGAGATTATTCAAACGGTAAGGATAAGTATTACCAAACTGCATATTCTAAATCAGACTCCTCTGTAATCGATTCGGTTAAACTAAAATACAAAACAAAAGGGGGGCGAACAGTTTATGGCGGTGGCGGAATTACTCCGGATATTCAGGTTAGTTCTAAAAGTTTAACAAATTATTCGGTAGAACTTAGGCGAAATAAAATCTATTATCAATTTGCAAGAAAATTTCTTGATAAAAACAAAACAGAAGTTTTAAGAGATTTTCCGAACATCAAAAATTTTGTGGATAAATTCAAAATGGATATTTATCGAAAAGATTTTATAGAATTTGCTTCTGCAAACGGAGTAAAATACAATAAAAGCGATTTTTCAAAAGACAAAAAGTATATATATCAAAAATTAAAAGCATATATTGCAAGAGATATTTGGGGAAATAACGGTTGGTATTCCGTTATGCTTAATATTGACAACCAATTTTTAAAAGCAATTTCTTTATTTAACAATCTTACAACGGAAAAGGTTAATACAAAATAATTTTTTACTAAAAATAATGTATTTAAAAAGGTTATAACTAAATCATAAAATAAATCTGTTTTTCCACTTAAATTAAATTGATTAAGTAGCTATAAATTGGTAATTTTAAATTTATTTTATATCAAATCAAGGTGATAAATGGCTAATCGAGAAGGAAAAATTGTTCAAGTAATTGGACCTGTTGTCGATATAGACTTTGAAGACGGATATCTTCCGAAAATTTATAATGCAATTAAAATTCCCCGTACATCGCTTGAGGGAAAAGAAGAAGAATTAACAGTTGAAGTTCAACAGCATCTCGGTGAAAATCGTGTAAGAACGGTTGCGATGGATACTACCGACGGGCTTGTTCGAGGTATGGTTGCTCGCGATACCGGAGAACCTATTTCAATTCCCGTAGGTCCAGCAACATTGGGCAGATTAATTTCCGTGTTGGGCGAGGGGATTGACGACTTGGGTGAAATCAAATCCGATGTTTATTATAATATTCATAGACACGCCCCCAAGTTTGAAAATCTTACTACAAAACAAGAAATGTTTGAGACCGGTATTAAGGTTATTGATCTACTCGAGCCGTATTCCAAAGGTGGTAAAACCGGATTGTTTGGTGGTGCCGGTGTTGGTAAAACCGTAATTATTATGGAGCTTATTCATAATATTGCAAAGCAACACGGCGGCTATTCCGTCTTTTCAGGTGTAGGTGAAAGAACACGTGAAGGAAATGATTTATGGAACGAAATGAAAGAATCCGGTGTGCTTGAAAAAACAGCACTTGTATTCGGGCAAATGAACGAACCCCCAGGAGCAAGATTACGCGTTGGACTTACTGGGCTTACTATTGCCGAATATTTCCGTGATGCGGAAGAAAGGGACGTTCTCCTTTTTATAGATAATGTTTTCCGTTTTACCCAAGCCGGTTCAGAAGTTAGTGCTTTGCTCGGACGTATGCCTTCAGCAGTAGGCTACCAGCCGAACCTCGCTTCCGAAATGGGTGAAATGCAAGAACGAATTACTTCAACAGATAAAGGCTCCATTACATCCGTACAAGCCATTTATGTACCTGCGGACGATTTAACCGACCCTGCTCCCGCAACAACTTTTTCACACTTGGATGCTACTACGGTTTTAAGTCGTCAAATCTCAGAGTTGGGAATTTATCCTGCGGTTGACCCGCTTGAATCCACATCCAGAATACTTGAGCCGGGTGTTGTTGGTTTTGAGCACTATGATGTTGCCCGCAGAGTCAAGGAAGTATTGCAATCATATAACGATTTGCAAGATATTATAAATATTATGGGAATGGATGAACTTTCCGAAGAAGATAAAACAATTGTAGGAAGAGCCAGAAGGATACAGCGTTTCTTTAGTCAACCGTTCCATGTTGCCGAACAGTTTACCGGAATGCCGGGTAAATATGTTAAACTTGAAGATACAATAAAAGGTTTTAAAGAAATTCTTGAGGGTAAATATGATGATTTACCTGAATCCGCTTTTATGTATGTGGGAACAATTGAAGAAGCTGTTGAAAAAGCCAAAAATATGGCGGAAAATTAAATATAATTAAATTTTGCTCTTAATTTTTATTAAGGGCAAAATTACCAATAATAAATACTATAGCTAATGAAAGAAATTAAAGTTGAAATAGTAACACCTTCTAAAACGGCATACGAAGGGAATGTGAAATCAATAACAATTCCGGGAACAAAAGGAAGTTTTCAAGTGCTTTATAATCACGCTCCGTTGATGAGTTCGTTTGAAATAGGATTTATAAAAATTGAAGATCAATCCGGTACACGAACAAATTATGCTACCAGCGGCGGAACAGTTGAAGTGTTACATAACAAAGTTGTTGTACTTGCCGAAACATTTGAAAGCAAAAACGAAATTGATATTGAGCGTGCCGAGCAAGCACGTAAACGTGCGGAACAACGTCTTAAAAGAGAAACCAACGAAAAAGAAATTGATGTTTTACGTGCCGAACTTGCACTGAAAAGGGCGTTAAACAGATTAAAATTAGCTAAATAAAAATTCCATAAGCCTGTTGAAAAACGGGCTTTTTCCGTAATTGTACAATTTAAAACATGATTGTAAATATTAAAACAATCTTGAAGAAATAAATCTATATTTTTTTAAGTTAATTACTATGTTTATTTAAAGGAAATAAAACAATGAATAATAAAATTGCATACGAAGGAATTACATTCGATGATATATTGTTATTACCTGCAAAATCGAATGTGCTTCCTCGTGAAACCGACTTGCGAGCAAAGCTGACAAAAAAGATTGAATTAAACATTCCTTTCCTTTCTGCCGCAATGGATACAGTTACTACCTCGGAAATGGCTATTGCTATGGCGGCACAAGGCGGATTGGGGGTTATTCATAAAAATATGTCTATTGAAGAACAAGCCGAAGAAGTTGATAAGGTAAAACGTTCCGAAAGCGGGATGATTAATAACCCCATTACTCTTACTAAAGATAAAACAATCGGCGATGCTAAAGCATTAATGTCAAAATTTAGAATTTCAGGAATACCCATTGTTGAAGGGGAAAACAGATTAATAGGTATTTTAACCAATAGAGACTTACGTTTTGTTCATGATTTATCGTGCAAAATTGAAGATGTAATGACAAAAGAGAATTTAAGAACGGCTCCTATAGGTACATCTTTGGAAGAAGCGGAAAAATTGTTACAACAATATAGAATCGAAAAACTTCCGGTTGTGGATAAAAATGGGGTTCTTCAAGGGCTTATAACTTTTAAAGATATTTCCAAAAAGAAAAAATATCCAAATGCATGCAAAGATGAATTTGGGCGTTTACGTGTTGGTGCGGGTGTTGGTGTTACATCCGATTTGTTGGATAGAGTGGCGGCACTGGTTAATGTACACGTTGATGTTGTGGTTGTCGATACGGCACACGGGCATTCCGAAGGAGTACTTAATGCAGTTAGAAAAATTAGAAATAATTTCCCGGATCTACAAATAATTGCCGGCAATATTGTAACCGGCGAAGCTGCTTTAGATTTAATAAACGTTGGTGTTGATGCCGTTAAAGTAGGTATTGGTGCAGGCTCCATTTGTACAACACGTATGGTTGCCGGTGTCGGTGTTCCTCAAATAAGCGCTGTTATGGAAGTTTACGAAGCTATAAAAGATACGGGTACGCCTATTATTGCCGATGGCGGTATTAAACAAACCGGTGATGTTGCCAAAGCAATTGCCGCCGGTGCCGATACCGTTATGATGGGCGGAATGCTTGCCGGTGTTGACGAAACCCCCGGTGAAAAAGTTTTGTTTGAAGGAAGAAGTTTTAAAGTCTACAGAGGGATGGGCTCTATTGGCGCAATGAAAGAAGGGAGCAAAGATAGATATTTTCAAGATATGGAAGATGATATTAAAAAACTTGTTCCCGAAGGTGTTGAAGGAAGAGTGGCATATAAAGGTCCGCTTGCCGATACTATTTATCAGTTTGTCGGAGGGTTGAGAGCATCTATGGGATATTGCGGTGCAAAAACAATAGAAGAGTTTAAGACTAAAACACGGTTTGTTAAAATAACCGGATCGGGATTACGCGAAAGTCATCCTCATGATATTATTATTACAAAGGAATCTCCTAATTATCAATCAAAGTAGGGCGTGATAAGATGTTTAAAGTATTGGTAATTGCATACTATTTCCCTCCGATGGGTTTAAGTGGTGTGCAACGTGTTTTAAAGTTTACTAAATACATGAAAAATTTTGGCTGGGAACCTACCGTAATTACCGCGGGAAAAACCGGCTACTATGCTCATGATATTTCTTTACTGAAAGAAGCAGAAAAAGCGGGGATTAAAATTATCCGAACCGAAGCACTTGATCCTAATTCCTTACTTGCAAAATACGGCACAATTTCCATGCCCAGAGAATTTGTGCGTAAATTGTTGAGTAAAATAAGCAAGTTTCTCTTTATTCCCGATAATAAAAAAAGTTGGTCGAAAAAAGCATATAAAAAAGCAAAAAGTCTTTTGGAAAAAGAAACCTTCGATTTAATCTTTGTTTCAATTCCTCCGTTTTCCCAGTTTGAAACGGCGGCAAAATTAAAAAATGAATATAACATTCCGTTAATTGTTGATTATCGTGATTTATGGTTCGGGAATCATTTCGGATATTATCCTACGCCTTATCATAAATACAAACATAAAAAATTGGAATATACAGCACTTAAATCTGCCGATAAAATTATTGCCGTAAACAGAAGGATAAAAGAATATCTTTTAACAACATATCAGTTCCTTTCGTTTGAAGATTTTGATATTATCCCTCATGGTTACGACCCCGAAGATTTTGAAAATGTTGAACCCATGACTTTTAAAACAAAAAAATTACGAATTCTTTATTCCGGAATTTTTTATGAGAATATAACACCGGAATTTATGTTAAAAGCATATAAAAAATTATCGGAAGAAAGACCGGATATTACCGAAAATATAGAGTTCCATTTTGTAGGGCATTTCAGAAAAGAAAACAGAAAATTGGTTGCAAAATTAAATTTAACACAAAATGTTTTTGAGCACGGATATTTAAATCACAAAGATGTGATAAAATATTTGGTTTCTTTTGATGTGCTTTGGGTAATGCTGGGTAATAGTACGAATATGGGTGTGGTTTCAGCCGGAAAATTGTTTGAATATTTCGGGACGCGTAAACCCATTATTGCAACGGTTCCCGAGGGAGTTTCAGAAACGGCTGCCAAGCAATACGAGGCTTCGTATATTACGGAACCGGACAATATTGAAAAATTAAAAAATTTGTTGGTTACTTTATATAACGATTTTCATTCCGGCAAATTACCAACCCCGAATGAGGAATTTGTTTTAAAACACGACAGAAAATATTTAACCGAACAATTAGTAAAAGATTTTCAATTTTATTTAAAGGCAGAAGAATGAATGTTGTTGTAATTGGTTCCGGTGGACGAGAACATGCTTTGGCATATCAAATTAACAAAAGCAAACAATTATCTAAACTTTATGTTTTACCCGGTAATCCCGGAACCGCATTATTTGCTGAGAATGTTGATATTGATGTTACAAATCATCAAGATGTTATAAACTTTTGTTTAAAAAATGGGATTGATTTGGTTGTTGTAGGTCCCGAAATCCCTTTGGTTGACGGAATTGCAAACTCTTTGCGTTCGGAAGGAATAAAAGTTTTTGGTCCAAATAAAAATGCTGCGGAAATTGAAGGAGATAAATCTTTCTCGAAAGAGATAATGCAAAAATATAATATTCCCACAGCTGCTTTTAAAGTGTTTACCAAAGATGAACAAGAATCCGCTCTGGAATATATTAGAACGGTAAGCTACCCTACGGTAATAAAAGCGTCGGGACTTGCAGCAGGTAAAGGGGTTGCAATTTGCAATTCCGTTAACGAAGCCGAAGAATATATTAATCAATGTTTTAACGAAGCCTTGTTCGGAAGTTCCGGCGAAACTCTTGTTATAGAAGAGTTTTTGAAAGGGGAGGAAGCATCGGTTTTTGCTGTTACGGACGGAGAAAATTTCATTCTGCTTCCTGCATCACAGGACCATAAACGTCGTTTTGATAACGATAAAGGTCCTAATACAGGCGGAATGGGAGCCTATGCCCCTGCACCGCTTGTTACCGAAGAAATTTTACAACGCATATCGGATAAAGTTATTAAGCCGGTTCTTGCAGCAATGAAAGAAGAGGGGAGATTATATAACGGATGCTTATATGCAGGATTGATGATAAATGAAGGCGAGCCTTCTGTTGTGGAATTTAATTGTCGTTTCGGTGACCCGGAAACTCAAGTTGTGCTCCCTATTTTGGAAGGTGATTTTTTAGAACTGTTATATAGCACCGCAGTTGGTAAACTTAATATGAATGCCGTTACGGTTTCCGATAAATTTGCAGTAACTGTTGTTGCCGCATCTAACGGGTATCCGGGTAACTATAAAAAAGGATTTGAAATTTCTTTTGCTCCAGATTTGGTGAATGAAAATGTTATTATTTTTCATGCCGGTACAAAAACAGAGAATAATAAATTGTTAACAAACGGAGGTAGGGTTTTGAATGTTACTGCAATTTCGGAAAATAGTTTGTTGCAAGCTCAAAAAAGAGCATATGAAGCCCTTAAAAGAATAAATTTTGAAGGAATGATTTTTAGAAGTGATATAGCCGACAAAGCTCTTAAAACAAAATAAAAATCTTGACAAATAACTCATTTAGAAATATATTTATTGCTATGAAAAAAGTTGCTGTTAAAATATTATTTATTTTAAGTACAATTGTACTTTTTACTGGTGTTCATTATTCGGATTTCAATATTGTTAGCAATACAGATCGGGTAATCCTATCGTGGCATACATCATCTGAAGAAAATTTAAGAGAAACTGCAATAGAAAGAAAAATTGTTAACGGTACCTTTACCATTATTGGTTCTCTTCCTGCAAAAGGAGATAATTCTTCGTATACTTTTGTTGATGAAAATGCTTTTAAGGTTGAAGACGGAGTTTATGTTTATAGATTGAAATTTGTTAATAACGATGGCACAAGTTCTTATTCGAATGAAAAAGCAATTACACATTTAACTTCAATAACAAAAAAAACATGGGGGAGTATTAAAGCTCTTTTCAGATAATTAACTCATGTTACGTACAAAACTTCCTATTTATTTGGCTTCCAAGTCTCCTCGCAGAAAAAAACTTCTCAAGCAAATCGGAATAGATTTTAAAGCTTTTTCAGTTAATGTAAAAGAAGAAATATTCAAAAATGAATCTCCCGTAAAAACTGTTAAAAGGTTGGCTTATCAAAAATTAATTGCCGCCGAAAAAAGAAAAAACGATGGAATAATTATTACCGCCGATACAATTGTTGTGTGTAATAAAGAAATAATAGGTAAACCGAAGAGCAAAACAGATGCTCGAAAAATTTTGAATAAACTTAGTAATAGGAAACATTTTGTTTATACAGGCTTTGTTGTTAAAAATTTAATTACAAAAAAGATTGTTATTACTTACGAAAAAACCGAAGTTTTTTTCAGAGAATTAAATTCCAAAGAGATAAAAGAATATATTGCTACAGGAAGTCCGTTAGATAAAGCCGGTGCCTATGGTATTCAAGATGATTTTGGTGCTGTTTTTATTTCCAAAATAAACGGTTGTTACTATAATGTTGTTGGGTTACCACTTTCAAAATTATATTCTGCACTTAATGAGGTTATATGATTGAAAGATAAAATAAAGAGAAATATTTTTATTACACTGCTCATTTCGGTTGTAATATATTTTCTGATGGTAATATACGGAGATTATAGTTCCGTCTTAACCGCATTCAAATTATTTAATTGGAAATTTATTCCACTCATTTTTCTTATTATTTATGTAACCTTTCTTCTCAAATTTTTGAAATGGCAATATTATTTAAAATTAATAGGTGTAAATCTTAAGTTAAAAGATTCGTTTCATATTTTTATGGCAAGTTTAACAATGAGTTTTACACCCGGCAAAATCGGTGATTTTATAAAATCCTATATGGTCAGAGAAATTGACGGAACAGCACCAAGTAAAACAATCCCGATTATTTTTGCCGATAAAATAACGGAATTTGCCGCACTGATTGTTTCTGTTATGATTGGAGTTGATATGCTGCATAAGGGGATAATAATGTTAAGTCTGTCTGTTTTAATGTTGGTTTTGTTGCTTTACCTTGTGTTAAATAATAATTTTATTGATTGGTTTTTTTTGAGATTAAAACGGATTAAATTGTTTGCAAAATATATTGCTCCTTTTAATCAATCGTTGCTTAACTCACAAATTGCATTAAAACCGAAACCGTTTTTTTTAATGTTTCTTCTTAGTTTATTAATATGGATTATTGAAGCAGCAGCGTTTTTCATTATCATTTACGGATTTCAAATTAATATCGGGGTTTCGGGAACATTTTTTACTTACTTCTTTTCAATATTTGTCGGTTCCGTTTCTTTTTTCCCTGCAGGATTAGGTATTACCGACGGCTCTATTGCAATATTACTTACTAATTACGGAATTCACGAAAGCATTTCCATAAGCGTTGCTTTAATAATACGAGTGGCAACGCTTTGGTTTGCAATGTTGGTCGGCTCAATAAGTATGCTTATTGTGGTTCGCAGAAATAAAAATTTAATCAATAATATTTTTTAGTTTAAAAAATCTTTAAAACAAATTAAAAATAATTAGCAAAAAAATGATATTTTGTTTGTAATTATATA
>CAZTYP010000031.1:0-7193 GCA_964617555.1 uncultured Melioribacteraceae bacterium
AATACATTAATTGAATTATCGAGTAATGATAATTGGAAATCTGCTAAAGTTATAAATTCAAAAACAATATCTGCAAGTACAACGGTAGCGGTAACACCAAACAATAAATATTACGTATTAAATCAAGATTTTACAAAACCTATGAAAGAAGATTGGGTTATTGAACAAATCAAATTTTAAAAACCTTTGAAAATATTTGAAAGGAGAAAAGAAGAATAACGACACGCCAACAAAATGTATAAGTAATGTCTAAGAAAGTGCAAACCTCAAAGTTTGTGCTTTTTTTATTGCCACTGCTCATACACTTGACCGTTCAAATCTAAAACATAATTTCTAATTGTTTGCTCCGAAGAATTCCCTATCATTAGTTTATTTTGAAATTTTCTAATATCTTCTTGTTTTAACGGACATAAAGTCTTATATTCCACAATATATTAAGTATGCATTTAACTTACTATTAGACGCAACTGCATATAATAATATATTGTACATAATAATTACATTACAATCATTGGAGAATAACCATTATGAAATATAAAAATTATATATCTACTATAGCATTTGGAATTATGCTTGTTTTCACAATAGCTTCTTGCAAAAATAAATTCCAAGAACACACGGAAAGTTCCGATAAGGTTATGGAACTAAATGATAAAAATGAAATCAGTCGTGGGAAGTACCTTGTCGGTATTATGGGATGTAATGACTGCCATTCACCAAAAAGAATGGGGAAACATGGGCCTGAAATAATTCCGGAACTATTGTTATCAGGTTATCCATCTGATCGACCAGTAATAAATTTTGAAAGCCCGTTATTAAAAAAAGGTTTTGTAATTTTTTATCCCGATTTAACTGCTGCGGCGGGGCCTTGGGGTATTTCTTTTGCAGGAAATTTAACGCCAGATGATACAGGTATTGGAAATTGGTCTTTGGAACAATTCAAAATAGCAATGACTAAGGGAAAATTCAAGGGACGTGAAAACGCGCGCATGCTCCTACCTCCAATGCCTTGGACTAATTTTTCTGAATTGACCGATAAAGATTTACGAGCAATATTTAAATATTTGCAAAGTATTAATTCAGTGAGTAATGTAGTTCCACCTCCTGTAAGTCCTGAAAATATATAAAGAAATTTACTACGCTCAACAATTGCTATAAGTAGTTGCATGTTCTCGCCTACTCTGGAAATTCTGCATGAATTTCCGATTTGGTGTGTACTTGCAAAATTAAGTGCTAAATTAAACAACTACCAATAACCGGAACCGTTGTGAGTAAAAAATTTTTATGGGAGAATAAGAACAATGAAAAAAAATAAATTATTCCAAACTTTATTTTTAGTTACAATAGGCATTTTCTCATTAAATCTTATATATGCTCAAAGTGTAGAATCTTTAGTCTCTCCATTTAAAGGGAGTGTTACGAGGGGGCAATATCAATCTCGTTTTACCACTTTAACGCTCCTTACAGAACCTTTAGATAGTAAAAAGAATCCTTCAAGGCGGGTGGAAGAAGGAGCATTGAAAAGTACAATTTATAAATGCCCGGAAGGAGTGTCGGATTACGAGGTTTATCAAAGCTATAAAAAAGCGCTTGAAAATGCGGATTTCGATATATTACTGGCTTGTAAAAGTAACACCTGCAACACTAAGAGAATGATTCAATCTGTGTATGGATATCCGGAAAGAGAGTTGGAAAATCGCGCTTATGAAAACGCATTTACCACGGATATAAGCTATCTGGTAGGCTTTGGAAGCCATTACATCTCTGCAAAAAAGAAAACTGAAGATAAAACCTACTTTGTGATGATTATTATAAGCGACCAAAGAAGGTTGTATTCGGTGGATGTTTTGGAAGTTGAGACAATGCAAGAAGGAACGGTTACGCTGGCACCCGAACTGCTAAAAACAAAAATTATAAGTGAAGGAAAAGCTGTTTTACATGGGATTTACTTTGAAACAGGTAAAAGCATAATAACCGATGAATCTGCTCCTTCCTTAAAAGCGATTGCAACCTATCTGAAAGATAATCCGGAATTACATTTTTATGTGGTTGGTCATACGGACGATACGGGAGATGTTGATAAGAATATTTCCCTTTCAAAAAGTAGAGCTAATGCGGTAATAGATGCATTAAAGAAATATGGCGTGAATACTTCCCGACTAACGGGCTATGGCGTAGGTCCTTTTTCTCCTTCGTCAACCAATCAAACGGATGAAGGCAAGAAAAAAAACAGACGTGTAGAACTTGTTTTGCGATTGAAATAAACTATTTACAACAACGTGTATAATGCGGTAAAATCCGTTTTACACTAACCGTTTTATAAAATCGGAACCAAATGAAATACAAAGGAACAAACGGGGAATTTTTCCAAGTTGAACGGATTGAAGAAAAGAATTGCGAAATTTTGAAGCAATCCGGTGAAAGCGAGCTCTCGCTTCTTTGGTTTACATCGGACAATAACCAGCTCAAAATCGATTCAAAAAATTACACTTTTCATAGAAACAGTATCATCTTCATTACCGAATTTCATAAAATAGAAATTGAGAAAATTAACAACTTACAATTGCTTCGTTTCAACAGACCTTTTTACTGTATTTTAGACCACGACAGCGAGGTTGGCTGTAAAGGAATTTTATATTACGGAGCTTCTACTTTACCCCAAATAAAAATTTCCGGAAACGAAATTGACATATTCGAAGCGATATGGAAAATACTTTATATGGAACTTGAAACAAAAGATAGTTTGCAATTGGAAATGCTGCAAGCAATGCTCAAAAGAATTTTGATATTATGCACCCGTATTTATAAAAAGCAATTAAACTTTCAAGCGGTTGACGTTAAAGATAGCGACATTATAAGAGAATTTAATTTTTTGGTTGAATCATATTTTAGAGAAAAACACAGTGTTGTTGATTATGCGGAGCTGTTACATAAATCGCCCAAAACACTTTCAAATCTTTTCAAAAAATTGGGGGATAAAACGCCGCTGCAATACATTCAAAATAGACTGATTTTAGAATCCCGCAGATTGCTGACTTACACAAACAAGCCCGTTTCGGAAATTGCTTACGAACTCGGATTTAACGATGTTCAATCCTTCAGCCGGTTTTTCAAAAATCAAGAAAAAATCTCGCCTCTGGAATTTAGAAAATCGTCCAAATAATTATCCAAGGAAATATTGCCAATTATTAGGGAATATTTGCCTAACTAAATGGTCTAATTCTATTTTATATTTTCACTCAAAAAATAACGGCTATGGATACGAAAATTACGAAACAAAAGGAACGACATGGTTTATATTCATTGACAAATATGACAATAAATAATTACCTATTTTCATTTTAATCCGCGGCGGCAATTGAAATATTAAAAACACAGTAAACATTTACTTGCGGGTGGCTTGGCAATTACTTTGCCAAAAAGCAAATGCGTTTGGAAATGCAGAGGAATTGAAAGAAGAAAGTTCTATGCAAACAAAAGACCGGAAACTTAGTAAGAGAAATTGTTGCCGTAGAAAATCGCGGGAAACAAGCAAGCAACACGAAAGTCCCCGCAACAGGCGATGGTGTTTTGTCTGTGAATGAATTAAAAATTACTTAAATAAAACGAGTAAACAGCTATGTTAAAATGGAACGATGTTATTCGCTTTACGGTGAAAGGAAATCCCAAACCGGATAGAATAGTTGAAAAAACAGACGAAGAGTGGAAAAAAATACTGACGGAAGAACAGTATAGAATAACCAGAGAAAAAGGTACCGAAAGACCCGGCTCAGGAGCGCTATGTCATATTTACGAACCCGGTATTTACGTTTGTGTTTGTTGCGATACTCCTTTGTTTGATTCAACCATAAAGTTTGAATCGGGCACAGGTTGGCCCAGCTTTACACAACCTATAAAAGATAATGCAATTAAATATCACAAAGACAATTCTTTTGGTATGACAAGAATTGAAATAATGTGTAACACATGCAACAGTCATCTGGGACACGTATTTCCCGATGGACCGGAACCAAGCGGTTTGCGTTATTGCGTAAATTCACTTTCTATCAAATTAATTAAAGAATAAAATGAAAACAGAAATAGCAACATTTGGCGGCGGATGTTTTTGGTGTATCGAAGCGGTCATCCAAAGGCTCAGAGGTGTTATAAAAGTAGAGTCGGGTTATGCCGGCGGAAATTCAAAAGGAACGCCAACGTATAAAGAAGTTTGTACCGGTCTTACCGGCCATGCCGAAGTTGTTCAGATTTCTTTTAACCCGGATGAATTAAGTTATTATGACTTAATTACAATATTTATGACGAGTCACGATCCTACAACTTTAAATCGACAAGGTGCGGATAAAGGAACGCAGTATAGATCTGTAATCTTTTACCATTCCGGAAAACAAAAAGAAATTTGCGAAAATATTTTTGAGGAATTAAAACCCTATTTCTTAGAATCTATTGTAACGGAGCTGAAGGAATTTACACAATTTTATCCGGCAGAACCGGAACATCAAAACTATTACAATAATAATGCTAATGCCGGATATTGCCGGGTTGTAATTGAGCCGAAGATTAATAAATTGCGCGCAATGTATGCGGATAAATTAAAATAAAAACAATTAAAGCATAAAATATGAGTAAAATAGAATTCAAAAACATACGATATAATCCGGACGTAACGCCGTTTCACGATTTGGCAAAACAAATGGCAAAAGCGGTTGGATACACCTCAAATATGTCCGTAGATAAAAAACTTGCTCAATTGTTGCGTTTAAGAGTAGCACAAAAAAACGAGTGTTCTTATTGCATTATCTTGCACGCAAAAGCAGCAAGGGATATTGGCATAATAAATGAAAAAATAGACAATATTTCATCGTGGTGGAACAGCGAACTGTTTACTGAAAAAGAAAAGACCGCTTTGGCTTATTGCGATGTTTTAACGGAAGGAATGCATAAAGAATTTCAAAAATTTCATGATAACCTTACTAAATATTTTAACGAAGTTGAAATCGCGGAAATTGCTTCAATTATTATCAACATGAATTTATGGACGCGACTTAAACTTGCACAAGGCGCGGTTCCGTTTTATAAGTGAGTTAATTATGAATGCATGGTATTTGCCAATAACAATTATACCCGGAATAGGAATGCTAATCCTATCTACGGTTACCCAGATGCTTAGCATAAGCGAAGAAATAAGGCAACTCAGTTTGCAAAAATGTTCTGAGTTTCAACATCAAATAGCTAACAGAAAAATTAAACAATTGGGATTGTTGACTAAAGCCAATTCCTTATTATATGTAGCAACCGGCAGTTTTGTTTTGTCCGGAATATTAGGAATAATTATGGAAAACAATTCGATTTTCAGTTTTCCAAGTATTGTTCTCTATTTAGGAGCTATCTTTATTTTTATTGCCATAATCTTGCTTATCCGGTATTCTTTTAAGGCCATAAAAATAAGAAAAGATCAATTTTCACATTCAAATTAAGGCGCAAATGAGAATTAAAATAAAATTGTACGGCTCAAAAAAGTGCCATAAAACAAACTACTATATTACGGAACTGAAAAAATACAATTTGGATTTCAGTTTTTTAGATGTTGTGGAAAACGAAAAGTACGCGGAAGAATTAAAATCCCTTTACGAAACAAGGCGTATAAACTACCCTACACTATTATTGGGAGATAAAAAACTAAGAAATCCTTCGGAACGGGAGTTACATAAATGGTTAACTAAAAAGGGAGTTATAAAATAAGTTATGGAAAAGATTATACAAAATATAAAAAGCTATTTTTCAAAAAGAGAAAAAGGTGAAAAAACAGGACCGGCGCCCGAAGGAATGTGTCCGAATTGTTGGGGTTATAACGAATGGGACGGCGAGTTTTACAAAATTATTAAGGAAAAACACTCAGCGGCGGGAAAGGATGTTTATGAAAATTTTATAAGTAAAATTGTGGATAAACACATTGCTACAACCACTAAACACAAGGATAAATATATTTGCCTAACATGCGGCAAAGAAATCTAAATCGGGTTAAATAAATTATTACATACATGTTAACTAACATTTTCCATATTTGATGAAACAAATTTTTAGTAAATAGATTTATGAGCGATAATACTACAAAAATTGGATTTGGAGGCGGGTGTCATTGGTGTACGGAAGCTATTTTCCAATCATTAAAAGGAGTCAATTTGGTGGAACAAGGCTGGATTTCTTCGGAAGGTGAAAACAATTACTTTTCCGAAGCGGTTATCGTACATTTTGAACCCACCGAAATAAATTTAGCTACACTAATTGAAGTGCATTTGCATACTCATAGTTGTACTTCCAATCATTCCATGCGAAAAAAATATCGTTCGGCGGTATATTATTATTCGCCAGATCAAAAACAAAGTATAAATAAAATTTTAGCCGACTTACAATCCGATTTTGAAGATAATATAATTACAAAAGCGTATCCGTTAGTTGCCTTTAAAAAATCTCCTGAAAACGTGCAAAATTATTATCTGAAAGATCCTAACAAGCCGTTTTGCCGGAGATGTATTGCCCCCAAGCTATCTTTAGTCTTAAATAAATTTGGCAAGGAAATATTCGTCGAAAGATTAACTTTAAACTCTTGAATCGGCTTAATGTAGCTCTTTTGAAAACAAGTATGAATCAATAAAAAGCATACCGGGTCGCAAGTGATTAACGTTGAACTTTTGCATTGCACGAGCTACCCCCCCTCACCCCTTCAACAATTCTTCCACTTTACGGATAATATCTTTCCGCGGTAAACATTCGGGTGTTATTAAACAGTTTCAAGTTATTAAAAATATTTTGTGAGTTATGCAATTACTTCCAACTGTTTGTTCCGTACGGGCTTCTATTTTAAATAGCTTATAATCTTAGTTTATTATTTTTTGTTTTTTTTGATATATTAGTAATTGGAGTGCGGAGCAAATGAATAACTATATTAACATATAGTCCCGCTTTGCGTATAGTGAGATGTTAAGCAACATTTAAAAAGAGCAGCAACCTATGGCAAAATACTCGGAACAACAATTAACAAATTGGACAAAACCACCAAGTGATACAAAACAGACAAAGCTTGAAAATTCTGAACGAATGGTACGAGATGCAATAAGTTCTGATGAAAAATTAAAAAAGAAATCGAAAGAAACATTTGGTCAAGGTTCCTATGCTAATAACACTAATGTCCGCTT
>CAZTYP010000032.1:0-22922 GCA_964617555.1 uncultured Melioribacteraceae bacterium
AACAATTATAGACGGATTGTTACCTCGATATTTAAATACCCAATTATGGACGGTATTACTCAATTCTTATGCTGCAGAGTTGGGGGCAAGAATGACGGCGATGGACATGGCAACCGAAAATGCTTCGGAAATGATTACATCACTTCAACTTACTTACAACAAAAGAAGACAAGCTGCAATTACCAACGAAATCTTGGAAATTGTTTCCGGCGCAAATGCTCTTAAAGAAAGTTAATTTTTTGAGTAGGAGAAAATTACTGTTATGCTCGAAGATTTAACTTTAAAAATAGATAAAGCCCTAAAAAAAGTAACAGGACAAGGGCGGCTTACCGAACAAAATATTTCCGATACAATGCGGGAACTCCGCATAATTTTACTGGATGCCGATGTAAACTATAAAGTAGCAAAATCTTTTATTGATGATGTAAAAGAGAAAGCACTCGGACAAGAGGTTTTGGCTTCGGTTTCTCCGGGGCAACTAATTACAAAAATTTTGTATGACGAACTTACCCGTTTAATGGGTGGCACAAGTTCCGAACTCACTTTAAATCCGACCGGTCCCACAATTATTTTAATGGTTGGTTTACAAGGGTCGGGTAAAACCACCTTCAGTGGAAAACTCGCCAAATATCTAAAAGATAAAAACAGAAAAGTATTGTTAACCGCTGCTGATGTTTATCGTCCTGCAGCACGCGAACAATTAAAAACTTTAGGAAAACAGATCGATGTTCCGGTCTTTTCTATCGACGATAATAATGATGCCGTCGAAATTGCAAAAAAATCCGTAGAATATGCAACGGAAAACGGATTGAATACAGTTATTATAGATACAGCGGGGCGTTTGCATGTTGACGAAGAGTTAATGGATGAAGTTAAAAGAATTAAAGAGGCAATTAATCCTACGGAAATTCTTTTTGTTGTTGATTCCATGACCGGTCAAGATGCCGTTAATTCCGCCAAAGCTTTCCACGAAGCGGTTGAATTTCACGGTGTGGTGCTCACAAAATTAGACGGTGATTCAAGAGGCGGTTCAGCTCTTTCAATAAAAGCGGTTGTGGATGTTCCTATTAAATTTACAAGTTTCGGAGAGAAACTCGATTCAATAGAAATTTTTCATCCCGATAGACTTGCTTCCAGAATACTCGGTAAAGGTGATGTTATTTCCCTTGTGGAAAAAGCTCAAGCCCACATTGACGAAAAAGAAGCAGAGGATTTAGAAAAAAAATTACTTTCCAATAAATTCGATTTCGAAGATTTCTTGAAACAAATTAAAATGATTAAGCGAATGGGTTCGCTTAAATCGTTGCTTGGAATGGTGCCCGGATTGGGGGCAAATATAAAAAATTTGGATGTGGACGATAAACAATTAGTTAAGGTCGAGTCTATTATTCAATCTATGACGAAAGAAGAACGAACAAATCCTAAAATATTAAACGGCAGCAGAAGAATGAGAATTGCACGCGGTAGCGGCAATTCAATTCAAGATGTTAATCGTCTTATTAAACAATTCAAAGAGATGGGAAAAATGATGAAAATGTTTAAATCCAACAAAAATATGAAGAGATTAATGAAAAAGAAAAAAAGAAGATAATTTTTTGATTGTTCTATTTAGTAAATATAAAATTCCGTATATTTTAAGGAATTGTAAAAGTTTAAAAAAAATAGTAATTTAAAATTTAATTAATAAAAAATATGTACGGAGGTTCTTAATTGGCTGTTAAGATTAGATTAAGAAGGATGGGAAAAAAGAGACAACCAATTTATAAAGTTGTCGCTGCTGATGAGCGTTCGCCGAGAGATGGTAAGTTTATTGAAGCTATTGGTGTTTATAACCCAATTACTAACCCTGCAACTATCGATATTAAAGAAGATAGAGCGTTGTATTGGTTAGGTGTTGGTGCACAACCAACTACAACTGTTAAATCTCTACTTTCCAAACAAGGAATTTTATACAAAAGAGAATTGCTTAAATCCGGTTTGTCTGAAGAAGAAGTTGCTGCAAAATTAGATGAATGGCTCAAAAATAAAGAAGCTAAAATGATTTCTAAATCTGCTAAAAAAGCAGAAGAAGTAAAGGCAAAAAAAGAAGAAAAGAAAATTGAAGAAGAAGTTCCGGAGACAGAGGGCACTGTTTCTGAGAACACGCAAGAAGAAAGCGCGGAATAATATTCTCTTCTTGGCTTTTATTTAATTATGTGCCCTTTTTCTAAATTATGATAGGTATTCTTATGAAAGAATTCATCGAATTTATTTCTAAACACCTTGTAGACACTCCCGATAATGTGAGTGTGGAAGAAGTAGAAACTAGCGAAAAAACTATCGAACTTACTTTAAAAGTAGGTGCCGAAGATGTTGGTAAAGTAATTGGTAAGCAAGGTAAAACCGCTCAAGCGATGAGAACTTTACTTACTGCCATTGCTGCTAAAGATGGTAAAAGGGCAATTTTAAAAATTCTAGATTAAGATTGCTGTTTAGGGAAATTGGAAGATTTTTTTTTAATAGCAAAAATTACATCGGTATTTAATACCGATGGTTTTGTTAAAATAAATTCTTTTTCCGATTTCCCGGAACGTTTTTTTCTTCTTAATAATGTTTATATAAACATTTACGGCGATTACAGGTTGTTTATTGTTGAAGATGTTGAACAGATTGAAGATTTTTTCATTCTGAAATTTAAAAACTTTGATTCCGATAATGATGTGGAATTCTTAGTGGGTTCTGCTGTTTTTGTTCGAAATGAAGATGTGGTATCTTTGGAAAAAGATACTTTTTTTATTCACGATTTAATTGGCTGCAAAGTTTTTTTTAGAAAAAAGTTCTTTGGAATAATTGACGACGTGCTGAGTTTAACTTCTAACGATGTTTTGGTTGTTAAAACGGATAATAATTCCGAAAGATTGATTCCGTTTTTGGAGGATATTATCAAATCGGTAAATACAAAGCATAAACATATAGAGCTGAAACAAGATTTTGATGAGTTTAGTGATGATGAGAATTGATATTATTTCGGCTGTGCCCGATTTATTGATAAGTCCGCTTAACACAAGCATCGTTAAAAGAGCACAAGATAAAAAAAAGTGTGAAATAAAAGTACATAATCTTCGCGATTATGCATATGATAAACACAAGCAAATAGACGATAAGCCCTTTGGTGGTGGGCCGGGAATGTTACTTAAACCGGAACCGTTCTTTGAGTGTATTGAAAAATTGCAAAGCAAAAGAGATTACGATTATGTTATTTTAACTTCCCCTAAAGGGAAAATATTTAATCAATCTTATGCTAATAAAATCTCGCTTGCAAAAAATATTATTATTATTGCCGGACATTACAAAGGTATTGATGATAGAGTGAGAGAGAGATTTGTAACCGATGAAATTTCCATAGGCAATTTTGTTCTTAGCGGTGGTGAATTGCCGGCTGCAATTATTGCCGACGCTGTTGTAAGGCTTATACCGGGAGTGTTAAACGATAGCGAATCGGCATTAAACGATTCGTTAATGGATGGAAATTATGTTGAAGCTCCGTATTATACCAGGCCTGCTGATTATAAAGGAATGAAGGTCCCTGAGGTACTCCTTTCGGGGCATGATAAAAAAATTGCCGAATGGAAAGAAAAAAAATCGATAGAAATGACGAAAAAATGGAAACAAATAAATTCAATGGAGTAAACGATGGATAAATTAAGAGAGATTGTTGAAGATCAGGTAAAAAAAGATCATCCAAATTTTAAAGCGGGTGATAGAGTAAAAGTTCATGTTCGTGTAATTGAAGGCGATAAAGAAAGAATCCAGATTTTTGAAGGTGATGTAATTGCCATAAAAGGCAGCGGTATCGGAAAATCTTTTACCGTTAGAAAAGTTTCCAGCGGTGTTGGAGTTGAAAGAATTTTTCCGTTTAGTTCACCTAAAGTTGCCAAAATAGAATTGGTTAGAGAAGGCAAAGTTAGAAGAGCCAAACTTTATTATCTTAGAAATCTTTCCGGTAAAGCCGCAAGAATTAAACCAAAAAACATCAGATAGTTTATTGTTAAGCTCCGGTTGCGGAGCTTTTTTTTTCTGCAATTAAATTTAAGCGGTGTATGTTAAATGAACATAATTATTCCACAAAATATTTATACAACCTTTTTTGCATTATCATTACCGGATGAGGAAAAAGAAAAAGTAATAATAAGGGAATCTTCTCTTATTGTAAAGGAATTGGAGCAAAGCAAAGAGTCGGTGGGGATTATTCCATCACTCGATTTATTACGTCATCCGGATATTTTTGTTTCTCGAAAATTTGCACTTTCATTCGACGGAGCACTTTCAAATTCCTATTTCTATTTTATGCCTGAGCAGAATAAATTAAATAAAATTTTGTTGCATGGCGATATTTCAGCAAACGATCTAATCCTTTGCAAAATTTTATTCCCGGAGCAATATGGAATTGAACCTGAACTGGCACTTGATAATAATCCGCTTGATTTCACAACAAATAATTATCTTATTTCAGGGTTGGAAAATGATATTTTCCCTGTTACAAATAACGGAATAAGTTTTTCCGATCATATTGCGGAGGTGCTGGACTTACCCTATGTGAATTTTGTGTTGGCTTCTTATGGAAATGAAAACTTAAAAGCCTTTGAAGAAATAATTACTAATATAAGTAA
This sequence comes from uncultured Melioribacteraceae bacterium, assembly GCA_964617555.1. Taxonomy (GTDB): domain Bacteria; phylum Bacteroidota; class Ignavibacteria; order Ignavibacteriales; family Melioribacteraceae; genus 1-14-2-50-31-20. Next base: position 4,650 of record CAZTYP010000032.1, read on the forward strand.
AATTATTACTTCTAATTTGCACGATTATTTGAGTAAACTAAGGCTTAATAGAAAACTTTCTGATTTTATTACGGAAAATTCGGAATCAGTATATTTTGATTTTACGGCAAATGAGCAGCAGGCACTGGATGAATTATTAAAACTTCCTTATTATCACGGCATTATTGATGATATTGTTGAGGTGAAATTTGTTTAATATTATTTGTTGCTGTAATAGGAAAAAAGATGTAAAATTTTAGAGAAACGCGAAAATGTTTTACCCTTTTAGAATTTCCATCTGGAATCAATGGTAAATTGAATTATTTTTGCATCGTTTCCCTGCAATGACGAAACAACATCCGCGGTTGCAAAATTCAACTCTACAAGACTTGTATTAAGTCCTATTCCAAAACTCCATGCAAACCCTGTGTAACCACCAACGGCAATTCCTGTTCTTATCGGGATAATTTCTGCTGGCTTCCATTCGCAACCTACAGAAATCATAGGACTTGTTGTATTGGAAATTGAATTATTAAACCCTTGGTTGTAGCCTAATACAATTAACATTTCACCCGGAAAATTTCCGTGTAAAAACTTATCCAAACGAAAGCTGGTTGCAAATCTTAAAACCGTTGGCAAATCGGAGGTAAAAGGTTGCGTGTAACTTCCGACGGGCTTTAGTGCGTTTTCCAATGAATCCCCTAGTGTTGAATCTGTTACATCGGAAATTGTAAAAGTTCCGTTAGCTTTATAACTAACGGGATTGTTATCCCAAGTAACCGAGCCGATATCTGTAATACTTAATCCGAATGCCCACAGGCTGTCAAGCTCGGCGGAAAACCCGATATTAAATCCAAATCCGCTTCCTGCAGGAGAAAGAAAAGGAGAAATGTTTGAAACTCTTTTTATCTCATCAAATTCCCATTCAACTCCAAAATCCGGAGAGACGGCAATGTTTGCCAAAAAGTTGTTTGAAATTTTAATAGAGTGGTCGTCTAACATTTCGATAGTTGTACCGGCAACAGCTATTTCGGAATAAGCATATCCATGGACTAATTTTAGTGTAATACCGGCGGAAAAGGAATCGAAAAATCCGTTAAAAAGAGAAGAAAAATCTCTGGCATATGAAAGGTTATATTCTCTTAAATAAGTTGTTGAAAGAACCATATCATTTAGATTGTACTTTTTGCCAAGTTGATTTCCATTTAACAATAGTTCAAATAGGTCTTTAGGCAAACCTGTTTTTTGTCCAAGAATATCATTAATTGCAAATCCAATTGTTCCTAAGTCTTTTCCCGCATTAACTGTAAACATAAAAAGATTAATTGTACTGCCAATGTTAATATAATTGCCATCATTAAATTTGGAAAGTAATTCGGCTTTTTCCTGTGCATTTAAATACCTGCCTTCCAATTCTCCGTTTTTACCCGGAACACCGCCAAAGTAGTAGTTCATATCGTTAAAAGAGAGAAAGTCGTTGGCATAAACTGCATTTACACCTGGTATTGGCAACACGGTGGAAAGCTCTACTTTATCTTTTTGCAATGCCAAGTTTGCCGGATTGGACAAAATGGAAAAAACACCTGTTGCGGAAAGAGCAGTTTGGCTACCCATTGCTACTGAACGAGCATCGGCATAACTAAACACTCCTCCTGTTTGTGCAACGGTAATATTTGTAAATATGAATAGTATTAAATATTTAGCGTATTTCATTTTTTATCCGATTAATTATTTACTCTGTAATTAATTTTTCCATATACTTTATAGTATAATGAATCACTATTATGGAATTTAACAGGTATTTCTTTATTATTAGCTGTTTTGGAAGTATTTAATTTTATTTGCATTTCTAAATTAGAATTATTTAAAAATTGTTGTGCATCATCATGTCTTAATTCAATTTCTTGAGTTAAGATACCGGGAGTTGTAACAATTCCATTATCATTTACTATTGGTGCTGGAATTGTTATTTCATGAGTTGTATTATATGATGGCGGGAACGGGAATAATTCATTTCCTTTTTCATCCGTAACGGTGCCGTTCATTTTCAATTCAATAGGAATAGAATTGCGGAATTCCACAAATATCGTGATTGAGTTAATGGCTTCAATATCTTCTTCACTCATATCAAGAGAATCAACAGCGAGAGTATCATTAAATGTGCCTCCCGAAATTCCGACATCCAAAGGAATATCAAATTTTACTTTTCCAGAGATGGAATCTGAATTTGCAATACTTCCTGAAACATAATTTGGATTTATTACGGCAGAACCGGCAAATTTAAAAGAGTCGGGTATTTCCGTAGAAAAAGAATTTATAAAATCAACAAAACCGAAATTCCGCAAATCAATTTCTTGATTGATTCCTTTTGAAAGTTCAATATTAAAATTCATTCTAGCATCGGTAACGGAAGTTTGAGCCGATATTGTTCCGTTAAAATTAATATCTAAATCGGCAGAGGAACTTAATGATAAAATAATTCCGGGATTTTTCCATATAATTTTATCGTATGAGAATTTATCGTTATCATTTCCAATATCAAAGTCAAAATTTGTTTCGTCAATTTTTACTGTTGTAATAGGAATAATTCCTTTGAAATATTTAAGTTTGCTTTTTCCGAAGTTAATTTCAACACAAACACTATCTAATGTGGAAACAGTACTCGGCTCGTTGGAAACAATGGAAGTTATTTCAGCATGATATTCAATTTTGTTGGATGGTTTTCCGTTTAGTGAAACAAATTCCCAATTTGAAAGGTTATGGTAAGAAATTACTTTTCTTTTTTCATTTCTATTTAAAATTATTGTTTCGGAAAAGATTGAACCATCGGCTTTTCTTAAATTTTCAATTGAAAAATCAATTTTGATTGCAAGGTCAAGAAAATTATCCAATATAATATCGAAATTTCCATAATCAAAAACGGCACGTTCAATTTTTGCAGAATCATTAATTTCAACTATATCATTAAAATAAAGAGGTGGTTGTTTAGGTAAAATTGCCGTTACGGATGAAACCACGATATTATCAAATTTGCATAAAATACTAGAGCCGGCGTTTTCGGGGATGATAACTTCGTTGCCGTTACTTCCTGAGGAGTAAACGGTTCCAACATAAATTAAGGAATCTTCAATTGTTTTACCATCCAAATCAAACTCCAGCGAATCAGTGGCATAGGCAGAAATTGTAAAAGTTCTTGAGTAATCTATTACAATATTATTACTAATTGCATTTTTGATTTGCAACCCGCGTAATTCTATTTCAACAGGGAGATTATTTCCTATAACAATTTTTATTTTACCTTTATCCAAAGTAAGTTCGGAAAAAGAATCGATACGAGGGAAAGAAATTTCCAGTTCACTTTCACTTTCCGGGAAAATCATTGTATCACCCGGAGTAACAGAGGGTGCCCACTGATTAACTAAAACGTTTTGTTTAATAATGGGAATATTTGTGATGGAAATTGAATCAATGGTACGAGATGTTGAAAATGAATAGTTGTCAATTGTTAAATTTGTATCAATATAAAATGTTTCCAGAGGTTGTTCGCTTTTATAATAAAGCAAGCCCAAAGATGTAGGGTCCTCAGAAGGAACAAGGGTTGAATCATCAAGCATTTTTTCTAACGTTAAAGTTGAATCAACTAAAGGGAAGCTAAAAGTTGCATCCCATTTGGGGGCAATAACATCTTTGGGTAAATCTACACAACTGTTAAAAAAGATAGAAGTTACTGCAAAAAGTAATAAGAACGGAATCGAATTCCTTTTCATAAAGGCACCTATAATTATTCTTAATCTTTTGCTAAAATACGACAATAAAACTAATAAAAAAATTAGATTTATTGTCGTAATAATAATCAAGAATTATTTAAGCAAAATCATTTTTTTTGTTAATGTAATATTATTATTTCCGGTTAAAGTATAAAAATAAATTCCGGAGGACAAGTTCAAATTATTTGTATTAAAAGTTATTTCGTAATTACCCGCAGTCATATTTTTAGAAATTAAAGTTGTAATTTCAGCTCCTAAAGCATTATATACCTTTAGCGTAACAAATCCGTCAACAGGTATACTGAAATTGATATTAGTAGCAGGATTAAAAGGATTCGGATAATTTTGTTTAAGAGCATAGATTTTAGGAAATCCAAGATTATGTTCTTCTTTAACACTGACAATATCCTTATTGCTTCCTACAATGGTAGAAAGGTGTTCGGCAGAGAACGAAACACTGTCATCCGTAAACATTGTTGTAATTCCATTTACTTCGCATAAATTTTCTATGGCAAATGCAAAAGCGATTATGCGAGGAGATAAAGTTAGAGAGTTTAAATAATTATCTAAATATGGTTGACGAGGCATTGAAAAAATGATACGTTTATTATTTTTAAAGAAAAAATGTCCTTCAATAGGGGTTTCGGAAGTAGCGGGACTGTAAACATCTATTTTTAGTTTTAAAAACAAAGGATGCCCATTTAATAGGCCATATCCGCCTTTCCCTGCATTTAATCCGGCTAAAGTAATTATTAACTTAATATCATTTTCCAAAGCATCGTGAGGAATAGAAAAAGTAGCTCCGGAAATTACATTATATTCATCTTGCAACGAAGAATATTTATCAGGTAATGTAAAAGCCGGTACTGTAAAAACCTCACCTTCGGAAATTGTTCCAGAATATTTATCACCAAGAGAAATAAGTGTTTTGGTTTTTATCCCTCCGCTTTCTGTTGTAATTTCAATTTTAAATTCATAAGAAATATTATAAGCAAAAGAACTTGAAAACAAGAATAATGAAATAATTACTAATAATTTTCGCATGATTTTATCTCCGTTTATTATTTTTTTATCTATTGAATAAAATAAGAAAATATTCAATTTTTTAAAGTTTTTTTTTGTTGATTTGTTTTACATCACATATGTATGAAATATTTGCAAATATTAAATAAAAAGTGTTATTATTGTGTATTCTTTTATAAAGAAAAAATAATATTTTTTTGATAAAAATGTTTGTAATATAAAAGTATATTATGTATCTTAATGGCAAAAATATAATATCTTTACTGTAATAAAACGAAATAATTAATAATTAACATCGAGGGACTGCAATGAAAAAAGTGGTAACATTATTTACAATTATTCTTTTTGCTTCATCATTAATTCAAGCTCAAGCACTTAAGGATTCTTGGTCTTTAGGGTTTGGTGGTTCTATCTTAAACTTTACATCTACCAATATTCATCCAAAAGCTTTAAAGAGTTTTGGCGGTTATGTTTCCGTTCAAAGAAATTTTACCGAGCATACGGGATTAAGATTATATCTTAACTACGGTCGTTTGGAAGGTTCTCCGGCGCTTCCCGGTGGTACTTACGGACAAATTGTTCAGGTAAGAAAACAAAAAGTAGTTACAAGTACCTTTGGAGCTTATTTGGATTTGGTATATAATTTTATGCCTTGTGAAACAATTTCTCCTTTTATTTCATTGGGAGTAGGACAAAACTTTTATACTATTACCGAATCACCCAATACTCCTAAATACAGACCTGCAGACGGTGATATGTTGGTTTCGGCAACTGTAGGAGTTGGTGCAGGTATTTTGGCGAATCTTTCTGAAAACTGGAAATTAAAAACGGAATTAGGATTTTTCTCTGTTGACAGAAGCGATTTGGACGGAATGTACGGCTCCGAAGGTTATGGAATTTTGGGGGCAAATTCTGATGGTTTTGGTAAGTTTGATATCGGTGTTGAATGGTATTTTTCAAAAGGCGAAAAATCAAAAATATGTCAATTGTATGACGGTATAGAAATGCCTGATCCTGTTGATTATGAAAGAATTGAAAACTTAATTAAAAAACATATTCCACGTGAAGTTGTTAAAGAAGTTGTAGTACCTCAAGAAGTAAAAAGTAACAATAACGATATGATTTTAATGGGTGTCAACTTTGATTTCAATAGCGACAGACTAAAACCGGAATCATATCCTATCCTTTTCCATGCTGCTAAAGTATTAAAACAAAATCCCGATATGAAAGTTGAAATTCAAGGTTATACTGATAATATCGGCTCTGATAAAGCAAATAAATCCATTTCTCAAAAAAGAGCCGATGCAGTTAAAAATTATTTAATTGCTCGTGGAATTAGTGCCGATAGATTGAAAGCTGTTGGTTATGGCGAAGCAAATCCTATTGGCGATAACAAAGATGCTGCCGGTAGAGCAATGAACAGAAGAATTGAATTTAAAATTATTGATTAAATAATTTAATGGATTTTTTATAAGGGATTGCTCTTCCGGCAATCCCTTTTTTAGTTTAAATAAGATTATTCGTTTTGAATTTTATCTGGAATAAATTAACTTTGTATAACAATTTCCTTTAAATTTATCCGAGAGATAAGTAAGGTTGAAAAATAAAATATTATATAAATTATTATAAGGACCTCTGCGACGCGAGTCAAGGAGGATTTTTTGTATATGGACATAAAAGCAAAAATAATTGACAGCAAAGGATTAGAAAGAACAATTACCAGGCTGGCTCATGAAATTATTGAGCATAATAAAGGTACGGAAAATATTATTCTGCTAGGAATGAGAACACGCGGTGAATTTTTAGCAAAACGTATCCAGAAAAAAATTGAATCTATTGAAGGTAAACTCCCTAATTTGGGAGTGTTGGATGCAACACTTTACAGAGATGATTTTAGAACAAGATTAAAACAACCCGAAGTATCCGTTACCGATATTACTTTCGATTTAAGTGATAAGGATATTATTCTTATAGACGATGTTTTTTATACCGGTAGAACCGCACGTTCTGCTCTTGATGCAATAATGGATATGGGAAGACCAAACAGTATTCAATTTTGTGTGCTTGTTGATAGAGGGCATCGCGAAATGCCTATTTGTGCTGATTATGTAGGGAAAAACATTCCCACATCAATTAATGAGGAAATTAAGGTAAAGATGACCGAAATTGACGATGAAGATGCGGTCTATCTTGTTGATATTAATAACGATTAAACACAGGAAAGTTTATGGGATTAAAATTAAATCATCTTTTGGGCTTGCAAGGGGTTACCCGAGAAGATATTCAGTTAATTTTAGATACTGCCACAACTTTTAGAGAAGTACTGGAACGGCCTATAAAAAAAGTTCCTACACTACAGGGAAAAACGGTTCTCAATTTGTTTTATGAAAATTCAACACGTACACGTACTTCCTTTGAATTGGCTGAAAAAAGACTCTCGGCTGATACAATCAATTTTTCCAAAGCGGGAAGTAGTGCTGCAAAAGGTGAATCTTTTAAGGATACGGTAAAAAATATTGAAGCAATGAAACTTGATATGATTGTTTGTCGCCATGAGTCTGCCGGTGTTCCAAAATACTTAACTCAAATATCCGATGCTAAGATTATTAATGCCGGAGACGGAAGGCACGAACATCCTACTCAAGGGTTGTTGGATATGTACTCTATTCAGGAAAAAATGGGAAGATTGGAAGGATTAAATATTTGTATTGTAGGGGATATTAGTCACAGCAGAGTTGCGCTTTCCAATATTTACGGATTGCAAACAATGGGAGCAAATGTCTCTGTTTGCGGCCCTTCTACAATGATACCCCGTGAACTGGATAAACTTGGTGTTAAAATTTACACTGATATTAATAAGGCAATGGCTGAAAATAATGTGCTGAATGTTTTAAGAATTCAGTTGGAACGGGATGCCGGTGTTCTTATTCCCTCTGTACGTGAATATCATAATTATTTTGGAATTACCAAAGAACGTATTGAAAAAAACAATCCGGATATTTTAATTTTACATCCCGGACCAATTAACAGGGGAGTAGAGCTTTCTTCGGAAGTTGCCGACGGAAAATCACAAATTATTTTAAATCAAGTAACTAACGGTGTGGCAATAAGGATGGCCGTATTGTATTTATTAGGGACAAAGACTGAGGAGTAAAACATAATGAAAATTTTATTAAAAGGATTACGTTTAATCAATCCTGAACAAAAGCTTGATATGGTTGCGGATTTGTTAATTGTGGATGGAATTATAAAAGAAATAGATGAGAATTTGAAAATAGATTCCGATGGAAAAACCATCGATTTAAATGGTAAAATTTGTGTGCCGGGTTTATATGATATGCATGTACATCTAAGAGAGCCTGGCAGAGAAGATACCGAAACGGTTTTAACGGGAAGCAATGCAGCCGCTGCCGGTGGTTTTACCGGTGTTGCTTGCATGCCTAATACAACCCCTACAATAGATACTGCGGAAGTTGTAGGTTTTATTCGTGAGAAATCAAAAGAACATTTGGTTGATGTAAATCCGATTGGTGCGGTAACCAAAGGGCGTAAAGGAGAATCTCTCGCTCCTATGTTGGAATTATCCGATGCCGGAGCCGTGGCTTTTTCCGACGACGGCACATCTGTTAAAACGGCTTTCCTTCTACGTAGTGCTTTGGAATATTCCAAAATGACAAATGCTCCGATAATAGAGCACTGTGAGGACGAATCTTTAGCCGGTGGGGCAATGAACGAAAGCATTATTTCTACGGAACTCGGATTACCTTCAATTCCTACCGTGGCGGAGGATTTAATTGTAATGCGGGGATTGCTTTTAGCAGAATATACAGGCGGTAAAATTCACATTGCGCATATAAGTTCCAAACGTTCCGTTGAACTTATTAGCGAAGCAAAGAAGCGTGGTGTTAATGTAACGGCGGAAGTTACACCTCATCATTTTTCGTTAACTGATGAAAATATTCGCAAGTTCGATACAAATTTTAAAATGAATCCTCCGTTGCGCAAGCAAGAGGATGTTGATGCAATTATTGAGGGTTTGCAAAACGGAACTATAGATTGCATTGCAAGCGACCATGCACCACATTCCATAGAAGAAAAGGAATTGGAATATATTTATGCACCGAACGGAATTATTGGTTTGGAAACAGAGCTGGGTTTAACATTAACGGAATTATTTCATAAGGGAAAACTTACACTTGAGCAAGTTGTAGAAAAATTATCAATAAATCCTCGAAAAATATTAAATTTGCCGCTCCCTTTAATTGCCGAAGGCGAAAAACCTAATTTGACTATTATAGACTTGGATTTTGAATATGAAGTTGATATTTCAAAATTCAAATCACGTTCAATTAATTCTCCGTTTGGTGGTAGAAAACTAAAAGGGAAATCCGTTGCCGTTATTAATAATTCCAAAATGTTTTTTAACGATGAATTTGTTTCGTTGTAGTTTTTAATAAACGTCACTGTTGACCATAAAAGTGGACAGTGAAGTTTCGCTTAGAGGTTTTTCTTTCAAATTTCCTCTGTTTTTCATGTTTTTATTTTGGCATTAAGTTTGCCACTTTGTTTGAAAAATGGAGGATGTTATGAAATATATAATAAAAAGTTTTTTATTAATTTCAGTTCTTTTTTTTACATCTTGTGATGATGACTTTTTTTATCAAGATACTACACCCCCGCCCCCGCCAACTAATATTACTACGATAACAGGAGATAATATGGTAAAAATTGAATGGACTCCCGTAATTGTTGATGATTTAGCCGGATATTCTGTTTATTATTCAGATTCTTACAACGGGGAGTATAGATTGATAGGAACCACAACCAATACATCGTTTATTGATTATGAAGCTCTTAACGGAATAACAACATATTATGCGATTTCCACTTACGATTTAAATGGTAATGAAAGCGATTTGAGTTATGATGTTGTTTACGATACTCCCAGGCCCGAAGGATTCGGACAACGGATTTGGGACTATAAAACACATCCGCAAATTTCAGGATACGATTTTAGTGAATATTCTACTGTGGCTTTCAATTCCAATGAAGCGGATTTCTTTTTTGAAAATTCCGGTACTCTTTATCTGAATGTTTGGGCAGATACCGATATTCAATCTATGGGAAGAACTAATAGTATTTACGATATTTCCGAAGCTCCGCTTGACGGCTGGGTGGAATTGGTTAAAGGCGAAAACGTTAAATACGTTCACGCTGTAAGGGGGTTCACTTATGTAATTTGGACTAATAACAATCATTTTGCGAAAATACGAATTGAAAAAATCTCTCTTGATTATATTGAATTTGATTGGGCATATCAAACGGTTGCAGGAAACGTTGAACTTAAAGTTAATAGAGAAAATTGTATTCGGGGAAAAGTTGTTGTACATAGAAAATAATTATCATTTTTTGTTCTAAAAATAATGTATATAGGATATCTCCGTTTTTAAGACGGAGATAAAACTATCATTGATGAATTTAATTCTCATTTTCTTTATCTTGATATATAAAATCGGATAAAGAATGAAAATGTTTTCCTTTAAATTATTTCAAATCATAATATGGTTACTGCTAATTAATTCCTTCCCAATTTTTTCGCAAACTGATAAAGAAATAGTTGAAAAAATTTTTTCAAAAATAGAGTTAGGTATGGAAACCGGAAAAATAGAATTGTTTTCTCCATATTTAATGGAAACCGTTTATATCGGTTTTCAAAGTAAAACTGCCGATTACTTTAGCAAAGAACAAGCATATTATGTGTTGCAAGATTATATTGTTGAGTTAAATTTGCAAAAAGTAAAAACCTTAAAAAAGAAAATTTCCGGTAATTCTCCTTTTATTTCGGGCAAATTAATTTCCGTTAACGTAGTTGATAAATTACATTATTTCATCTCTTTAAAATATGAAAACGGTAGTTGGAAAATATTCCAAATAATCATAGACTGATGTTTAATCCAAAATCAAAAAATAATCGGCTGATTTTTTCTGCAGTTGTATTTGTTGCAGCACTGCTTATAAAATTTTTTTCTCCTATAAATGATTATTCGGGAAATTGGAAGAAGGGAAATGGAGGAAGAATAAAAGAGGTTGTTGCTGCAGTAGATTCTGCAATTGCAGAAAGAGAAAGAGTGCTTGTTTCAATATCATCACAAATAGAAAAGAAGATAAAATCTGATACTCTTAAAAACTTGTTGAAATTTTTAGAAGTAATTTCAACTGTACAAAATAACAAAATAGAAATTAATATTTTCAGCAACGGGAAGTTACTTGCTTGGAATAATAAAGAAATAATAAGTAGTAACGAGCTTTATTCAAAATTAAAAACCGAAGGAAAAGGGAACTGTTTTTTTTACGAAACTCCGTTGACCGTATATTTTGCTAAAATTTCTGTTATAGATTCAATTGAAATGTTTACTGCTCTTCCCGTTGAAAAAAAATATATTCTTCGTAATCCTTTTTATCAAAAAGTAAGTTTGGCCGATTCTTTGACGAATGAATATGGGCTATCTGTTAAAATTAATTACAATACTCAATTGCGTGTCGGGACTTTACCGATTAAAAACAGCATGGGAAAAATAATAGGGGGTGTAAAATTTGCAGATTCCGGTGGAGTTACAGTAAAACATGATATTATTAATCCGTATAATATCGTTATATCGTTATTATTTTTATTTGCATTAATTCTTTTTTTACAGTGGATTAATAAGATTGTTGTTAAAGATGGTTATTTAATTAAAATCGGTTTTTTTATTTTTACGGTAATATTAATACGTTCTTTTATTGCATTTACGGGGCAAGATGATTTTTCATTTTTCGGAAATATTGTAAATCCTATATATTATTCGTCCCGAAAATTATGGGGATTTACAAAATCGCCTCTTTCTCTATTCTTTACAATTCTTGCTCTGTTTGTAATCAGTCTTAAAATATTTTTTACTTTTCGACAATATTTAAATACAAAAACATTTTCACGCATAGCAAAATTCCTTTTATTTGGTATTACATTAATAACTTTTCTTCTTTTATATAATTGGTTTTCCGATATATTAAAGAGTATTATTTTCGATTCCTCAATTCTTTATTTTAAAGATGCAACATTATTCGGCGGATATGAAACGGTATTTATGTACTTCAATATTTTATTGGTTGGTATTACCGCTGTAATATTTGGTGTAATATTTGTTGAAATTTTATCTATAACAATTTTGCAAATAGAAATTTTAGGGAAGCGAAATTTATTATTTCTTTTGTTTTCGGTTATTTTATCCTTTCTTCTTATCGATGAATTTATTTGTAAAAAAAGTTCGTATGTTCTAGCCGGTTTCTTTTTGATAGTTACTTTCGGTATTTATTATTTCCAAAATTTTATAAGGACTAATAATTATTTAAAAATTTTTTCTCTTCTTATTACCGGATCAATTTTGTCTGTTTCGTTTCTTAATTATTTTAATACACAATTGGAGGTTAAATCACTTAAAACAATTGCGAACGAATTAACCCGCTCCAATATTGATTTATATGAATATTATGTTAACAATGCCATCGATAAGGTAAGCCGAAAAAAACAATCTGTTTCCGAATTAGAAAATGTAAAAAACATCGATGCTCTTGCTTTTATGTTATGGAGTAATACTTTATTATCTACAGAAGTACGGAGTTCCGCATTAAGGATAATTGATGTTGATAAAAATTTGCTCGGAAGTTTTGAATATGAGTTTGCTTTACCGTATAGCTGGCAGTGGGAGGATTCCCTCGTTACAGGAAAACAACTTAAAATTATTGATGATAATAAATCGGCTAAACTTATTGCTTCCGTTATACCGGTATATTCCGGTAAATCAATCACAAAATATATTGAAATAGATGTTCTTTATGATACTCATAAGATTGCGATTAACAGCAATAACAAGCTTATTAATTATTATGCTTTGTTCAAGGGAATTCCCGTAAACACAAACTTGCTTAAAATATACGAATATACCAATGATACTCTTACAAATTATTTTACAAATGTGTTTTTAACAAAACAAGAAAAAGAAAAAATTAAAAATTATTCCAAACACATTAATAAAGAAGATTGGATAGAGTTGAATATTGACAATGATAAGCATGTTTTTTTTATTCAAAAAAATGATGAACAAATTATTGCCGTAGGTTTAGGCGAAAAAGATTTTATGTGGAATCTGTTCGATTTTTTCAAAGTCTTTTTTATTCATAGTATTATGATTTTTCTTTTCTTCATTATTGTGGCTTTGTTTAATTATAATAAATGGAAATATTTTAAAATCAGTTTCAAAAGTAAAATTCTATTTGCACTATTAATTGTTTCCATAATTCCTTTAATATTTTTAGCTCTTTATCTTAAAGATATTTCCAACAAGAAAAACAGAGATGCAGTTAACTACAAATTAGGAAAGCGTGCCGATGGTGTGGAACATTACATTGCAAGGCATATTAACAACACCGATAACTTGTATGAGGTCTTTGAAAACGCCAATAAAGACCTTGGGGTTGACTATGCAATTTATGAAAATGAAAATCTTATTTATAGTTCCGAAGGCACCTATTATAAGATCGGCTTATTACCGCTGATACTAAATCCCGATGCCTATCTTGCCGTTAAAAAATACGGAATTAGTGAAGTAATTTTAAAAGAAAATATTGATAATTATTTTTTTAATTCACTTTACCATAAATCGCTTATAAAAAATAACGAATACATAATAAAAGTCAGCGATCTATTAAATGGTTTTCGCCTTCCTATGAGCGGTATTGAATTAAATGTTTTTTTGTTCGGGATTTATTCGTTGGCAATAATAATAATTATTATTATAAGTACGTTGTTGGCAAATCAAATTTCGGCACCTATTGAAAAATTAACCAAAGCAACGCGGTCGGTAAGTAGCGGGGATATGGATATTCAATTACAACTGGAAAGCGGCAGTGGGGAAGTAAAGGAATTGATAGCCGGATTTAATCTGATGGTGCGTCAACTTAAAAAAAACCGGAACGAATTGGCAAAAATGGAACGTGAATCCGCTTGGCGGGAAATGGCCAAACAAGTGGCTCACGAAATTAAAAATCCTTTAACTCCCATGAAACTTGCAGTTCAGCATCTTATTGCGGCTCATCAGGATAAATCGGAAAAATATGATTCCATTTTTTATAAAGTTACAACAACAATTATTAATCAAATAGATACCCTTAAAAATATTGCGTCTGAATTTTCCAATATTGCCAAAATGCCTGAACTAAAATTACAGCCTATAAATATTTCTACAATAATAAAAGAAACGGCAAATTTGTTTATTGAAGAAGAATGTATAATTAAAATTGAAAATGACAAAGAACAAATTATTATCAATAGTGATAAAGAACAGTTCCAACGAATGATTGTAAATCTTATCAGAAATTCCATTCAAGCCGATGCAAAAAATATTATAATTAAAACTTTTTCCAAACCGGAGACTGTAGAACTATATGTAATTGACGATGGCAAAGGGATAAGTGATAATGTGATAGAAAATATTTTCGACAAAGAGTTTACAACAAAAAAAGAAGGAATGGGATTGGGTTTGGCCATGATTAGAAAATTCTTAAATTTAACCGGAGGAACTATTTTTGTTAAAGAAACTTCCGATAAAGGTACAACAATTAAAATAGAGATTAAAAAATAAATGTACAAATTAACAAAACAACAATCCGAGGCACTTAATTATAACAAACATATTTCACTTACGGCAAATGCCGGTTCGGGAAAAACTTTTGTTTTGGCACGTCGTTTTTTATCTATTCTTTTGGAAGAAAAGATAGAATTGGAAAATATTGTTGCAATTACTTTTACCGAAAAAGCAGCATCGGAATTATATAAAAAAATTGCCGCCGAAATTGAAAACAGAATGCAAATAACCGAATCATTTTCGGATTATCGTAAGCTGGAAAATCTAAGGCGTTCATTGGTATCGGCAAAAATTTCCACAATACATTCCTTTTGTATAGAAATATTAAAAGAGTTCCCTGCCGAAGCGGGAATTGATGCAAATTTTCTGCCGTTGGATAAACGTATTGCCGAGGAATTAATAACTGCCGCCATTGAAGAAATAATTCAAAATTCCATCAGGACCAATAATGAACTTTTTGAATATATAAAAAAAACAGTGAGATTACTCGGCTCTCAAAAGGTGCTTCATTCGGTTCTTAAAACCATGATATATAAAAGGGATAGTGTGCTACGTATGCTTAAAGCCCACTATCTACAAGGGGAAAACGAAACGGCAAAATGGTTTAATGATAATTTTAAAGAATATTTCAAATTAATTTTTTCTGGGAAAATTTCTTCGTTTTGTATTGCAATAAAAACACTTAATAACAGAGTGGGTAGTGATAATTCGGTTGTTTTGGAAGTAACTTCTCTGCTCTCTTTGCTTAATAAAACAGATAATGTTTTTGGAAAAATCTTAATCATTAAAAAAATATTCGGAATAATTTTAACTCAAAAGGGGACAATAAGAGAACGTGGATATTTATCCAAGAACAAAAGAGAAGGAATTCACGAAACAGTTGGTTTTCTTGAAAATTTATATTCTACTTTTAAGTTGATTGATTTTTCTGAAGATTATGAATTTGCCGAAAAAGAATTAGCTAAATTCGGATACAATCTTCTTCAATTGTGGTATCCTGTTTTGGAAAACTATGAAACGAAAAAGAAACAAAGAGGAGGATTGGATTTTGAGGATTTACTTCTTTATACAAAAGATTTGGTTCAACGTGATGATGTGAAATTATATCTTTCAGAACGATATAAATATTTTATGATTGATGAATATCAGGACACCAATGAAACTCAGTACGATATCTTTATTCCTATTTTGGATTATTTGAAACGCGGAAATCTTTTTATTGTGGGAGATGAGAAACAGAGCATTTATATGTTTCGTGGTGCCGATTTAAAAGTTTTCGATAAAACAAAAAAAGTTATTGCACGTGCGGGAGAAAGTGGACAATTATTGGAATTACCTCATAGTTTCAGACTTTCCAAAGAGTTGGTTTTATTTACAAACACTCTTTTCGGAAAACTATTTGCAAATCCAAAACCGGTATTTAACGAGGTGCAATATAACAACTTGATTTATGCGGAAAAAAAGGGAGAGTCTGAGAGCAAAATAGAGTTTTTAATTTCCGACAGTAATAACGAGGATAGCGATAATGAATATAAATTGGTTGCAAAAAAAATATTGCAACTTGTTAATACCGGTCAATATAATTTTAAGGATATTGCTATTCTTTCCCGAATGCGAAAGGCATTTGTCCCTTTGGAAAAAGAATTAAGAAAACATGAAATTCCTTACCAAATATACGGCGGTAAAGGATTTTACCAGAGGCAAGAGGTATATGATGTTTATAATTATTTGAATTTTTTGTTGAATCCCAAAAGCGATGAGTCCTTGGTGGCTGTTCTCCGTTCTCCGTTTTTTATGCTTCCCGATAAAACAATTTTTAAAATTTCCGGTTGTAACGGAAATTCTTTTTATGACAAGTTAGTAAACTATTCTAAAACCAATGATAGTGCGAAAGAAATTGTAAGCAAATTAAAGACGGCTTTGCAAAAAGTTAAATCAATGCAATTGCCGATTTTAATTCGCGAACTTTTGTATTCTTCTGGATACTGGGCAAAAGTTACGTCATTAAAAGAGAATAAACAAATTTTTGCGAATTTGGACAAGCTTATTAACACGGCAATTTCATTTGCAGATAAAAATTCATCAACCTTATACGATTTTGTTTCATATTTAAAAGATGCAATAAATAAAACCGAAGATGAAAGTTTGGCCGTAATTTCGGAAGATGATTTAAATGTAAAATTGTTAACAATTCATGCGGCTAAAGGGTTGGAATTTCCGGTTGTTTTTATAATCAATACAAACAGTAAGGGATTAGACGATAGGGTAAAATCCAAAAGTGTAGTAATAGATAAAGATTTCGGAATTTTAACCAAGACATTTGATAATGAGTTTTTTGATGCTAAAGTGACTGCACCCATTGTCGGAATTTACAATCTTGTAATGCAAAAAAAATCGGAAGCGGAATTGAAACGGTTACTCTATGTTGCCGTTACACGGGCGGAACAATCCCTTTTTATTTCGGCAACAATTAAAAAGGGAAGTAAGCCTGTTAATGCTTCTTTTTTATCGTTGTTAACAGAAGGCTTAGATATAAAAGAAATGGATGGGGAGAAAACAATTACCGGAAATATTAAAATAATGAAGGAGACTGATGATAATTTTGTTGAACATGAAAAACAATTATCAATCTCTATTCCTTTTATATTCAATATAGAAACGGGAAACGAAAATTTTTCCGATAAAACTGTAAGTACAACGGAAAACAAAGTTGAAATTAATATATCCGACATTAAAGATTTTGAACAAAACGAAATTATTTCCGCAAGTAAAATTTCCGTTTATAATCAATGTCCGTTTAAATATTATCTTGTTTATGATTTAGGATTTACTCCTCTTTTCTATAAAGGGAAAACGGAGTTATTAGTTGATAATTATGAACAAGAGGATTCTGAAAACGCTCCGATTTTACTTGCCAATGTTAAAGGAAATATTATTCATAAAATATTGGAAGAGGAAATCCCAATAAAAGATATGGAAAAGCGTATAGAAGAATTGCTTGTTTTAAACTCTTTAACTGATAAGTCAGAATTAGATAAAGTAAAATTAAGTATATTAAAGTTAATCCGAAATTATATGTCCTCCGGCACCTATAATAAAATAAAAAGATATACGAACTATGAAAATGAGTTTGAAATATATTTAAAGCACAATGACTTTTATCTGTACGGTATTATCGACAAATTAATAATCGAAAAGAATGAGGCAATTATTATTGATTATAAAACCGATAGTTTAGATAAATATTCTGTTCCCGAGAAATTGGAAAATTATAAATATCAATTACTTTTTTATGCCTATTTAATAAATAAAATTAAACAAGAAATTAATAAAATAACTTGTCGCCTTGTTTTTATTGAATCTCCCGAAGAGGAGGCCGGTTTTGAAGTTACCGGGCAAATGTTGGAAAACTTTGAAAAAAAATTGCTTTTGGCAATAGAAGCAATGAGAAAAGAAGAGTATAATAAAAATAAATCTCATTGTAAAAGTTGTTATTTTTCGGATAGTAAAAACAGATGTATTGTGAAATAAATTGTTAAAGAGGAAAAAAGTTGATTACCAAGCAGAACATGATGATTTTTTTTGATGAAGAAGTAAACGCTGGATTATTAAACAGAGCGGAAATAGATGACAAATATAAATGGGATTTAACAGATATTTATATTTCGGAAAAAGAATGGGAGAAAGACTTTGCCGAACTTGAATTAAAAATAAATGAATTAAGTAAGTTCAGAGGAACGCTGGGAGAAAATGCTGAAAATCTATTGAGATGCTTAAAATTTGACGAGAATATCGGAATTAAGTTGGATAAACTTCATCTTTAT
>CAZTYP010000033.1:0-74230 GCA_964617555.1 uncultured Melioribacteraceae bacterium
TTTTACTTGGGATAAGTTTTCACCAAAAGGGCACGCGGCATTGGCGTGGTTGGTTGCTTTGGGGTCAAACCTTTCCGCAATTTGGATTCTTACCGCAAACTCCTTTATGCAAGAACCTGTTGGTTACACTTTAGCCAACGGTAGGGCGGAGATGGTAGATTTCTTTGCGTTAATTTCTAATCCGCATTTGTGGATGCAATTTCCTCATGTATTTTTTTCAGGTATAACCCAAGCAGGATTTTTTATGATGGGAATAAGTGCATGGCATATGTTAAAGAAAACGGAAAAAATCGAGCCGTTTAAAATGTCGATGCGTTTCGGAGCAAAAGCCGGATTGATAGGAATAATATTGGTCACTTTTATCGGACACTTTCAAGCACAACATATGGTAGAGCATCAACCAATGAAAATGGCAGCCGGTGAGGCTCATTGGAATACTGAAAATCCTGCGGCGCTTTCTATCTTTTCCATTCCCGATCAAGAAAACCACAAAAACTCCGTAGATATTACAATCCCTAACATGCTTAGCTTTTTAGCATACGATTCCTTTGAAGGAGAAGTAAAGGGTCTTAATGATTTACAAAAAGAATATGAACAAAAATACGGACCTGGAGATTATATTCCTGATGTAACAGGGTCTTATATTTCTTTCAGAATTATGATAGGTGCCGGCTTATTAATGCTAATTATAGCTGTTTTGGTTTATGTTCAATCAAGGAAAAAAGAATTTGAATGTAATCCGTTCGGTCTTAAAGTTATTTTCTATTCAATCTTTTTGCCTACAATAGCAATCTCTACCGGATGGATTTTCACGGAAGTTGCACGTCAGCCGTGGCTCGTTTTCGGTTTGATGAAAACAAGCGACGGTATTTCCAAAGCGGTTTCCGTTGCGGAAGCATGGATAACTCTTATCGGTTTTACTCTTCTCTATGCCGTATTAATAGTATTTACTGTTCAATTGTGGAAAAAATATGCTAAGAAAGATATGGATGATGATTACGAACCACTTAATTCAAGTAAAGCATAGGAGGATAAAATGGATTTAAATACAATTTGGTTTATACTAATAACTGTTTTGTTTATCGGATATTTCTTCTTGGAAGGATTCGATTACGGAGTCGGGATGTTACTTCCGTTTATTGCTAAAGACGATACGGAAAGACGAATGATTATAAATACAATAGGACCTCACTGGGACGGGAACGAAGTCTGGTTGCTCACCGCAGGCGGTGCTTCTTTTGCCGCATTCCCCGAATGGTATGCAACTTTGTTCAGCGGATTTTATATTCCACTCTTTTTAATGTTGCTAGGACTTATTGTGCGAGCCGTTGCTTTTGAATACAGAAGCAAAGAAGATTCCTTAAAGTGGCGTTATAACTGGGATTGGATGATTTTTGTGGGAAGTTTTTTAACTGCTCTTCTTTGGGGCGTTGCAGTTGCAAATATTATGCGTGGAACCCCTATTGATGCAACAAAAACTTATACCGGCGGATTTTTCAATTTACTTAATCCCTACGGATTAATCGGCGGTATTACATTTGTTGTTCTTTTCCTTTATCACGGTGCGGTTTTTCTTTCGCTTAAAATAGGCGGAGAATTTGAGGAAAGAATAAAAGCTACAGCTGAAAAACTTTGGTTGCCTGCTGTTGTTCTTGCGGTTATTTTTGTTGCCTATACTTACGTTGATGTGGAAATTTTCAGTGCAAAAGGATTTTCCGCATTTATTCCTCCGCTAATTGCCGCAGTATCGTTGGTACTTTCCGGTGTATATCTTAAATCCAACAAAATAGGACTCAGTTTTATTCTTGTTGCATTAACGGTTGTGTTTGTTACCATAACGGCATTCTATACACTATATCCTAACGTTATGATTTCATCAACAAGTCCGGAATACAATTTAACTATTTACAACTCATCGGCATCACAATATACATTGGGTGTTATGACTTGGGTTGCCGGTATTTTGGTTCCGTTTGTTTTGGTTTATCAAGCATGGTCGTATATTGTATTTAAGAAACGATTAACAAAAGATTCCGAATTGGAATATTAATTATTTATGTTCTGTGATAACCGCACATTAACATGTGCGGTTATCCAAATTTTCCACCGCGTTTTCAACACTTGCTGATTCTGATAAATGAATATTGATAAAAATCTTCTGAAATTAACCTCCGACAAAAAAAAGGATTTTGTCGCTTCCATACTAAGCGGAGTTACCGCCTCTATATTTACGATTTTAATCGCATATTTGTTATCAAAATCTATCAATCAAATATTTTTGGAAAAGAAAACACTTCCCGATATCTATCTATTAATTTTCTTTTTTGTTATTGCGGCAGTATTAAAAGCTTTTTTTGTTTGGTTTGAAAAGAACAAAATAAGTGTTGTTGTAAGTGATGTAAAAAAGAAACTACGAAAAGAGATTAATACAAAACTGTTTGATGAACAAACCGGCATGCTTTTAAATAAAAAAAGCGGAGAACTTTCCAACACCGTTATTAAAGGAGTTGAAACCCTTGATGCATATTTTAGCGAGTATTTACCGCAGCTTTTTTTATCGGCACTTACACCGTTGTTAATTTTGTTTTTCGTTCTTCCGTTAGATGTTCTTTCGGGAATAATTTTTATCATTACCGCTCCGGTAATACCCTTGCTTATGTTTTTAATAGGAACCAAAGCCGAAGCATTAAATAAAAAACAATGGAAATCGTTAAACAGAATGAGCGGACATTTCCTAGATGTTTTGCAGGGAATAACCACATTAAAAATTTTTAACAGAGCTAAAGATGAAATAAAACGAATTCAAGAAATTAGCGATGCATTTAAATCCGCAACAATGAAAGTTTTGAAAATCGCTTTTCTTTCCGCTTTGGTTTTGGAACTCCTCTCCACAATCAGTATTGCAATTATTGCCGTTGAAATTGGTTTGCGCCTTTTGTACGGTAAAATGGAATTTCAAAACGCTCTCTTTATTTTAATTCTTGCACCGGAATTTTATTTACCCCTGCGTCAATTGGGAAGCCGTTATCATGCGGGATTAGAAGGGCTTGCGGCTTTTAATTCAATTCAAAAACTGCTTGCAATAAAACCGAAAGAAAAAATTATTCCGCTTTTAACCGCACCAACATTTGAGGATAATATTAATTTCACAAACGTTTCATTTAAATATCCTAACAGAAACGAGCCGGCTGTAAAAAATATCTCTTTCCAAATCAAACATGGCGAAACACTTGCCATTGTTGGGGAATCCGGTTCCGGCAAAACTACGATTATGAATTTGTTGATGCGGTTTATCAATCCCAACGAAGGAAAAATATCCGTCGGAGAAACCGAACTGACATCTATCCCTGAAAATGTTTGGTACAACTCCGTTAGTTGGATGCCTCAAACACCGCATATTTTCCATAAAACAATCTACGAAAATATTGCAATGGCAAAGCCGAACACAACCGAAGCCGAAGTAATTGAAGCGGCAAAAAAAGCAATGTTCCACAACACAATCCTTAAATTTAAAAACGGATATAACACAATGGTGGGCGAACACGGAGCAACATTAAGCGGTGGAGAAATTCAACGACTTGCTTTGGCCCGTGCATTTTTAAGGGATTCCGAAATTTTATTGTTGGATGAACCAACTTCCGGCATCGATTCCGTTTATGAAAAGCAATTGCTCGATTCCGTAAAAGAACTATCGCAAAATAAAACGGTAATAATTGTTGCACATCGCTTAAACACAATTATAAATGCGGAAAGGATAATTGTTATGGATAAAGGTGAAATTGCGGGAGAGGGAAATCATTTCGAATTATTGAAAGTGAACAAAGTTTATAAAACGCTTTACAATACATTTAAGAGGGAAATGTGAAATCGGTTTTTATAAAAATATTAAAACTCCTTTCCCCTTATAAATGGTGGATGTTGCTTGCCGCTTTTGTAGGATTTTTAACTATCGGAAGCAGCATCGGTTTGTTGATGACATCCGCCTACATTATAGCCAAAGCGGCACTTCATCCCGGCATTAGTGAGTTACAAGTAGGAATTGTGGGTGTACGCTTTTTTGGAATTTCGCGCGGCGTTTTACGTTATGCGGAACGTTTAATTTCGCACGAGGTTACTTTTAGTATTCTTGCAAAATTCAGAGTCTGGTTTTTTAAATCTATCGAACCGCTTGTCCCTTCAAAAACAGAAAAGTTCACTAGCGGGGATTTGCTTTCACGTGTTGTTGCGGATGTTGAAAGTTTGGAGCATATTTTTGTAAGAGTAATTTCACCTCCGCTGGTGGCTACGCTTGTAGGAGTTTTAATCTTCGTTATTTTTTCCTTTTACAATATTTTACTTGCTCTTGTTTTTATAATTCCGTATTCCCTTGCCGGTATTGGTGTTCCGCTTTTTACATATAAATTAAGCAGTAAATACGGTAAGAAAATGATTGCTTTGAGAACACGCTTAACAGAATTAACAATTGACGGAATCGAAGGCAAACGGGACTTAATTGCGTTTCAAAAATCTGATGAA
Source organism: uncultured Melioribacteraceae bacterium (assembly GCA_964617555.1). Lineage (GTDB taxonomy): Bacteria > Bacteroidota > Ignavibacteria > Ignavibacteriales > Melioribacteraceae > 1-14-2-50-31-20. The sequence continues at coordinate 4,516 of CAZTYP010000033.1, forward strand.
CATAAAACCGAATTTAACAATGTTAATTCCGAATTGGTTTCCTTGCAAAGGAAAATGAAATTAATCAGCGGACTGAACGAAAGTTTAATAGGATTGCTGATGAACATCGCCGTAATTCTTGTGTTTATTGCGGCAATTCCATTCGTAAAAGCGGGCGCCTTTAACGGAGTACATCTTTCCGTGTTAACCCTTGGGACAATGGCTGCATTCGAAGCCGTATTGCCAATACCTTTGGCACTTCAGTATCTTAAAAACAGCATCGTTGCGGGAGAAAGAGTTTTTCAAATTGCCGATAAAAAAACGGAAGAAAAACCTTACGCGGATAAAAAATTGAATGGCGATAAAATTGAATTTTCCGATGTTGTTTTTTCCTATAGAGATAACGAGGCGGTGCTTAAGAAAATTAATCTTAAATTAAACCGAAAAGAAAAAATTGCGATTATCGGCGGAAGCGGTGCGGGCAAATCGTCAATTATTAATTTACTTCTAAATTTTTGGAAGGTTGACGACGGAAAAATTACAATGGATAATATCAATTATAACACATTGTCGGGAGAAAGTATTCGGAATGCTTTCTCAACAATTCCACAAAAAGTCTTTTTATTTAGCGATACAATAAAAGGTAATCTTCTGCTCGCCAAACCTACCGCAACCGACAAGGAACTTTGGAGCGTATTAAGAAAAGCGGAATTGGAAGAGCTGGTAAAATCTTTGCCGGAAAAACTGGATACGTGGATTGGCAATCAAGGGAAACAATTAAGCGGCGGTGAAAAAAAACGGATGGCAATTGCACGTGCAATTTTGAAAGATGCCCCCGTTTTTATTTGCGACGAAATTACCGCCGATATCGATGCCGTTAATGAAATGAAAATTATAAATACTATTCACTCCCTTACAAAAGAAAAAGGGTTAATTTTTATTACTCATCGTCTTGTCGGTATGGAAAAGTTTGATTCTGTTTATTTGCTGGAAAAAGGAAAAATTACGGTTTTTGGTAAGCATATTGATTTATTAAATACTTCCGACGAATACCGGAAATACTTTTTTTAGTATTTTCTTTATTTATCGCATACGGTAGTTGAATCTGTGTTATGAAAACAATGAGTTTTTTTTTATTTTAGAAAAATCATTACTCTAATTAAACCACAATTTGAAAATTTAATATCAGGGGTAAGTATGAAAAACACCATTTTTGTTTTGATTCTGTTTATTGGTTCAAATATTTTCGCTACAAAAACAGAAGCCGTTTCTGAAATCGGTTCATTAACATCCATTGCTACAATAGTCCGGGACAACAATAATCAACCAATTGAATATAAATTGGAACAGAACCATCCTAATCCTTTTAATCCCTCAACAATTATTAATTACTCTCTTGCTAAAAGCGGAAATGTTCAAATTAAAATTTTTGATATTTCAGGAAAAGAGATTGCCACTTTATTAAATGAACCTCAAGAGGCAGGGAGTTATAGCTTGTATTTTAACACAAATGATATAGGTATAAAATTATCAAGCGGATTATATTTTTATACTTTTCGGAGCGGTAATTTTTCTGCAACAAGAAAAATGATACTACTTAAGTAACATTTGGAAATTTTAGAAAACAGGAGTAAAAATGTTAAGTAAATTTAATATAGTATTAATAATAGTAGTAATAACATCACTAAATACATTGGCCTTAAATTATCCTCCCAAAATTGAAAATGTCCGATTTACACAAAGAACCGACGGTACTTTTTTTGTAGATATTTACTATTCTCTTTTCGACGGCGATACGGTAGCCGTAACAATGTTGGCAAGTAATAACGGAGGAGAAACTTTTGACTTTCTCGCAATTAGTTTGACAGGGGATGTGGGTGACAGTGTTGTTCCCGGATACAAGAAACACATCGTTTGGGATTTTGCAAAAGACCATCCCAATTATTCTTGTGATCAAATACAGATAAAAATAATTGCCGATGACCATGCTACATTAGCGGCTCCCTGCCCGGAAATTCCCACTGTTACTTATGAGGGGGTTACTTATAACACTGTTCAAATTGATGACCAATGCTGGTTAAAAGAAAATCTTAATGTGGGAACCATGGTTCGTAGTGATAGTGCGGCAAATGACCAATTGGATAACGGAATAATTGAAAAATACTGCTATGATAATAATGAAGCTAATTGTGATAAATACGGTGGACTTTATCAGTGGGATGAAGCAATGAAATATACTACCACAGAAGGTGCCCAGGGCATTTGTCCTCCCGGATGGCATATCCCTACAATGAGTGAGTTTGAAACTCTTAGTCATTCGGTTAGCGGTTTGAAAAATCCTATCCTTGAAAGGGGTCAAAACAATAAGGATGATGACAGAACAAATTTAAGCGGTTTTTCTGCTTTATTTACCGGCTATAGAAGTAAAGACAACGGAACATTTTCCGGTATCGGTAAATATACTTTGTGGTTTAGTTCAACTGAGGGAGGTTATTTTGTCGATAATCGATATAGAGATGCAGCAACGCGATTATTACGATATGATGATTATGTAATAGATTATATAGTTTATTCCAAAAAGTACGGCTATAATATCAGATGTTTGAAAGACAACTAGAAGGGTTTCGAGTAATCCTACTATGTTATCGTTGTGTTGCTCTGACTGTTTTTCGGTTGATGGCTTTTGGGATTGGAAATTCTTTTATTTAAATACTAAGAATACAAAATAAACAATATGGTTCCTTACTACTTTTCTTATTAAGGTCTAGTTTGTTTCATTACTTCTGATAATGGTGCTGAGTTTGTAAAATACTAATCTATTGCTAAAAAGTCTGATACTACGTTTTGTTTTGCTCGTCCATGTTCTTTTTGGAAAAGAGGATTAAATAAATTGTTAGACAACATATCCTTAAAAAATCTAACTTTGATGTTTTTCCCAATAAGGATATTTCTTAAATAAACCTTAATTAAACAACAGACCTAGAAAATTACTGAACTTCTCGAATTCTCTGAAATTTTTTTTAGTAATTTTCCTTACCTTTTTCTTATTTGCGGATTGAATCTGTATTTTATTATAGCTGTATCTGTTTTTGGAGAGGTGTTTCAAAAACGGTATATTTTAAAGTTGATTAAAAAAATATTAGGAACGATTGTAATCCGGTTTTCGGAAAAATAATTATCGGAACAACAATCAAAAAAGATGAAATCTATTTTATCATTCAAAATATTACGATTTGTTGCAAAGTTTTGTAGAACCGATAGATTTAGAAAAATTCTTAAATTTTTTGCTCATTATATAGGGGGTACTTACGGCAGAATTGAAGAAAACCACTTGTTCCTTTCGGCTGCGGGTATTGCTTATTCAATTATTATCAGTGTAATTCCTCTTGTTCTTATTATTTTTTCCGTACTCGGTAGTATTATTGATATTGCCACAATAGAAGAACAGGTAAACACTGCAATAAACGAACTCATTCCATATCAGGGCTCCGCACAATACATGAAACATTTTATCCTTTCCAGAATTCCAGAAGTGGTTAAATACAAATCCCTTGCCGGAGGACTTGGTTTGGCGGGGCTTTTCTTTACGTCCACATGGTTATTTAGCAGTATGAGAACAATACTCAATAAAATTTTTAAAGTTGAAGAAAACAAAGGTGCAATAATAGGGTTGCTTAGAGATTTTGGAATGGTAATCTTGGTTTTGGTATTTATTCTTCTTTCAACATATTTACTTCCCACATTAAACTTTTTTGTTACTTTAACAAAAAATATTCCTTTGTTGGAAAGATTCGGTCTCGGTGAAGCGGTTAATTCTATTGTGCCTTATATCTCGCTCCTTTTAATGTTTTTAATGTTTTATCTCTTTTACACTTTTATTCCCTATGTTAAACTACACTATAAAGTTCCCCTTGCGGCGGCAATATGGGCAACCGTTTTGTGGGAAGCCGCACGACTTTTGTTTGAATATTATGTTACGAATTTTCTGGCATTAAAAAATCTTTACGGAACTTTTCTCTTTTTTGTTGTAGTAATTTTTTGGATTTTTTACGCATCAATAGTCTTCTTAATCGGTGCTGAGATAGGACAATTATATCGAGAAAGACGCGATGCCAGACGAGGAAAAGTTTGGATTAAATAATAATTCTATTTCCAACTCCGGCAAAAAAACAGCGAAAAAAATTATTAACAAACACACGGTATTTATTATACTGTAACCTGTTTTTAAATAAAATATTATCGGAGTTTAAATGAAAAGAATCATGTTGCTAAATTATGCCGCACATAGTGGAATAACTTTAATATACTTAAGCATTATTTTTATTCTTGTTATGGTTACAACCATAACAACAACCGCACAAAAAGCAAAAGGAATAAACCCTTATAATCTGGCACAAACTCCTCCGATGGGCTGGAACAGTTGGAATCTTTTTGCATGTGATATTGATGAAGATTTAATTAAGGGAATTGCCGATGCAATGGTAGAAAACGGCATGAAAGAAGCCGGATACGAATATGTGGTTATTGACGATTGCTGGTTACTGAAAAGAGATAAACTCGGCAACCCGATTCCCGACCCGAAAAGATTTCCTTCGGGGATGAAAGCCCTTGGAGATTATATTCATTCAAAAGGATTAAAGTTCGGAATATATTCCGATGCGGGAACTTTAACCTGCCAAAAACGCCCCGGCAGCCGCGGATACGAATTCCAAGATGCAAGAACTTATGCCGAATGGGGAGTTGATTATTTGAAATACGATTGGTGTCATCACGGAACTCAAAACGCAAAAGCATCATATCAAATTATGGGCGAGGCACTCCGTAAAACCGGTCGCCCGATTGTATATTCCATTTGTGAATGGGGAACAAACGAGCCTTGGAAATGGGCAAAAGAAGTTGGCGGAAATTTATGGCGAACAACAGAAGACATTTTAAACTGCTGGGATTGTCGTACCGATTGGGGCGGGATGGGGTTCGTTTGGATTCTAGATTTACAAGATTCCTTAGCTCAATATGCCGAACCCGGGCACTGGAACGACCCCGACATGCTCGAAGTGGGTAACAGCGGATTAACTATTTCCGAAAGCCGCGCTCATTTTAGCCTTTGGGCAATACTTGCCGCCCCCTTAATGGCGGGAAACGATATCAGAAATATGAAACCGGAAATAAAAGAAATATTAACCAATAAAGAAGTTATTGCCGTTGACCAAGATAAAGCGGGAAAACAAGGACGAAAAATAATTGATACGGGAGATTTGGAGATTTGGTCTAAAGATTTATACGATGGCAGTAAAGCGGTTGTTCTTTTCAATAGGGCTAAAGTTCCGCAAAAAGGTTCTGTTACGTGGAATAAAATCGGAATAAATAGTTACGAAAAATTAAAAGTTCGAGATTTATGGCAACACAAAGATCTCGGTAAATTCAAAAACAGCTTTAGTGCAACGGTTCCGCCGCATGATGTGATAATGATAAAAGTTTCAAAATAAAACGAGATAATTATGAAAAACAATTTTATTGCTTTTCTTGTGTTTTCTTTGATACTTATTCTTCTCGCATAAAATAAAAACAAAACAATAAAACTTGATATCGTATGGAAGTTTAAAGCCGGCGACTCTTTGGCGTAAAAAAATTTGGGAACATTTAGCAATAATTTTAAAACTAAAATTCCGGCACATAGTGTTGTACTAATTAAAACCGTAGAAAAAAATGATATTGGTTCACGAAAAAATTAAAGAACTTTACGGAGAAACTCCGAAAACATTAGAACATCAAAAAAAACGTTACAAACAAATAATAACAAAACATTTAAATAATTTCGGAAATACCAAAGGTGTTTTTTTCAGCACCCCCGGCCGTGTGGAATTAAGCGGTAACCATACCGACCACAATTCAGGCAAAGTCCTTTCAGCCGCAATAAATTTGGATATAATTGCTTTTGCCGATAAAACTGAAAACAATCTGGTCACACTATATTCCGAAAAATACAAAAAGCCTTTTATTGTTGATTTACAAAACTTGGAAATCAACAAAGAAGAAACGGGAAGTACGTCCGCATTAATCCGCGGAGTTGCAAAGAGTTTGGCAAATATGGGTTATAACATAGGCGGATTTAATGCAACCGTTACAAGTAATGTAATGATAGGAAGCGGTTTAAGTTCTTCGGCTTCTATTGAAATTTTACTTGGAACAATTTTTAATTATTTTTTTAACAGTTCAAAAATTTCTCCGTTGGAACTTGCAAAAGCCGGTCAATTTGCCGAAAATATTTTTTTCGGCAAACCATGCGGATTAATGGATCAATTAACAATTGCTTTTGGGGGTATTACAAAAATAGATTTTAAAAATCCGGAATTCCCTGTTGTTAAAAAAATTGATTTTAACTTTTCCGAAACCGGATATCGAATGGTTGTTGTAAATACAGGCAGTAATCACGAAGACTTAACCGACGACTATGCGTCAATCCCCTCCGAAATGAAAGCGGTGGCAAAAGCACTCGGCAAAAATGTTTGTCGCAAAATCAATTATAAAATGGTTCTTGCCAATATGCAACTCCTCCGTTCCGAAATAGGAGATAGAGCAATATTGCGGACATTACATTTCTTTGAGGAAAACAACAGAATTGAGAATCTAAGTAACGCCCTAATTAATAACGATTTCAATAACTTTTTAAAGTTAATAACCGATTCGGGCAATTCATCTTTTAAATGGCTTCAAAACATTTATTCCCCGACTAACCCTAAAAATCAAAGCATAAGTATTGCCCTTGCAGTTACGGAAAAAATGCTTGGAAAAGAAGGTGCCTACAGGGTACACGGTGGAGGATTTGCAGGAACAATTTTGGTTTTTCTTCCTTTCAAAAAAGTTAATGAGTATAAAAATACGATGGAAGCCGTCTTTGGGAAAAATTCTGTTATCGAACTTTCTATTCGTGAATGCGGACCTTATGTTTTTATGCCTTCCGAAAATATATAGTTCTTATATAATAACAAGAATCCTTAATATTATTTTGGATAGTGATTATTTATTATTCTATTTTTGTAATTGTTATTTCCTTTTCAATAAATATTAAAAAAAATTATTTTTAAAATTAAGAGAGTTTTATGGATTTTGAAAAAAAGATTGTTTGCATAGGCGCAGGATATGTCGGCGGGCCCACAATGACAATGATAGCCGACAAATGTCCCGATTATAAAATAACTATTGTTGATATTAACAAAGAAAAAATTTCCGCATGGCAAACAGATAACTTGCCAATCTATGAACCCGGATTATTGGCCGTTGTAAAACGTGTTCGCGGAAAAAATCTTTTCTTTTCCACCGATATCCCTAAAGAGATTAATGAAGCAGATATAATTTTTGTTTCGGTTAACACTCCCACAAAAACATTCGGAGAAGGGAAGGGAAAAGCCTCGGATTTACAGTTCATCGAAAAAACCGCCCATTCTATTGTTGAAGCCTCCGACTCAAATAAAATTGTAGTGGAAAAAAGCACACTGCCTGTAAAAACAGCGGAAGCATTGGAAAAGATTTTAAACAGCAATGATAAAGGAATTCACTTTGACGTTGTTTCCAATCCCGAGTTTTTAGCCGAAGGAACGGCAATGAGGGACTTGGAAAATCCTGACAGAGTATTAATCGGCTCGCGCGAATCAGAATCAGGACTTGAAGCACGTAAGGCCATTGTTGATATTTATAAACATTGGGTGCCGGAAGAAAAGATAATAACCAGCAATGTTTGGAGCTCCGAATTATCCAAACTTGTTGCAAACGCTTTTCTTGCTCAAAGAATTTCCTCAATAAATTCCATATCCGCACTATGCGAAAAAACCGGTGCAGATATAAAAGAGATTAGCAACGCAATTGGTGCTGACAGTAGAATAGGAAACAGATTTTTAAATGCCTCAATTGGGTTTGGCGGTTCTTGTTTTAAGAAAGATATTTTAAATCTTGTTTATATCTCGGAAACCCTCGGCTTAGCAGAGGTTGCCGAATATTGGGAAAATGTAATTAAAATGAACGAATACCAAGAACGCCGTTTTGTAAAAAGGATGTTGGAAACAATGTTTAATACATTAGCCGGTAAAAAAATCACCTTGTTTGGATTTGCATTTAAAGCCAACACCGGAGATACACGGGAAACCCCTGCATATTATATTACCAAAATGTTGTTGGAAGAACATGCAGAGGTTTATATAACCGATCCGAAAGCATTACCCAATGCAAAAATAGATTTGGCTGAATACGGCGATAAAATAAAATACGTTGAAGACCCGTACGAAGCAGCCAAGAGAGCCGATGCCATTGCAATAATGACGGAATGGGAAATATATAAAGAACTGGACTACTCAAAACTTTATAGCGAAATGAGAAAACCCGCACATCTTTACGACGGCAGAAACATTTTAGACCACGCAAAATTAAAAGAGATTGGCTTTGACGTTCATTCCATAGGAAAGCAAATATAATAACAAAACCACACATACCGTGCGTGTGGTTTTTAATTAAAGTATTTCATCAATCTTTTCCGGAGGCTTTGCCAGAACGGCTTTATTCCCCTTTTCTACAATGGGGCGCTCAATTAAGTTTGGGTTTGCAAGCATAAAATCTATTATTTCCGCTTGAGTATATTTTTTGTTTTTAAAATCCAACTCTTTATATTGTTTATCTCTTTTACGGATAAGCTCTTCGGCTTTCATTCCGGTTTTTTTAATTAATGATTTTAATTTTGTTTTTGTAAACGGAGTATCAAAAAACTTTACTATTTCAAAATCTACGCCTTTTTCTTCGAGATATTTTAATCCCTTTCTGCTTGTTGCACAAGTGGGCTTATGATAAATTTTAATTTCCGCCATTTTTTCTCCTTTAATTTTATTGTTTTTTTATATCCTTAGATTATTTTTTTTAACAACAAATTTCAGCAATCCAGAACATGCATCTTCAAGTAAATCCAAAACATATTCAAAACCTTGTTCGCCTCCGTAATACGGATCGGGAACTTCTTCCTCGGTAAATTTATTTGCAAATTGCATCATCATAAAAATTTTATTTCCGTATTTCTCTTCTGAATCAAGATGTAAAAGATCACTATAATTGGATTTATCCATTGCAATAATGTAATCGAATTTTTCAAAATCGGAATATTTAATTTGTCGTGCAATGCTTGTTAAATTATATCCGCGCTTTGCCGCATGTTTTTGCATTCGCGCATCGGCAGGTTCTCCCGTATGATATGCAATTGTTCCTGCGGAATCACATTTAATTTGATTTTCCAAATTATATTTTTTAATTAGTGCATTCATTACGGCTTCGCCCGAAGGAGAACGACAAATATTTCCCATACATACAAATAAAATTGATATCATATTATTATCTTTGTTATTTTGAAAATGAAATTATAATATAATTTTAAAAAAGAGATTCTTAAATATGTTTAACTATTCCAAATATATCAAAGAAGAGAACGCAAAAATTGTTCCGGTAAAATTACCCGGGGTTACAAAAAACATAAAAGTGTTTATGAAACGTACCGAACTCGTGCACCCCATAATATCCGGTAATAAATGGTATAAAATGAAATATAACATTGATGAAATGCTAAAACAAAAGAAAGATACACTTCTTACATTCGGCGGTGCTTTTTCCAATCACATTCATGCTACCGCCGAAGCGGGAAAATTATTCGGCTTTAAAACCATCGGTATTATTAGAGGCGAGGAATATGAACCACTAAATATTACGTTGCAACACGCAAAAAAGAACGGTTTGGAATTACATTATATAAACAGAACAAAATTTAGAGAACGCGATACAAAGGAGTTTATTGACGAACTAAAAGATAAATTCGGAGATGTTTATATTCTTCCTCTGGGAGGTACAAACACAATTGCATTAAAAGGTTGTGCCGAAATTGTGGAAACCGTTGATATTGATTTTGATTATATCTGTTCCGCATCCGGCAGCGGAGGAACTTTTGCCGGTATTGTTGCCGGTTTGGACGGAAAACAAAAGGGAATTGTTTTTCCCGCATTGAAAGGGGGAGAGTTCTTAAAAAAGATAATCGAAAATCTTGTTTATAATTATACGGGGAAACGTTATAATAATTGGGAAATAAATACCGATTATCACTTTGGGGGGTTTGCAAAATTAACAACAGAGCTTGTAAATTTTACAACAGAATTTGAAAAGCTAAACGGTTTTCCATTAGATTATATTTATACAAATAAAATGATGTACGGTATAGCCGATTTAATTCAAAAGGGTTTTTTTAATGAAGGAGAAAAGATAATTGCAGTCCATTCCGGCGGATTACAAGGCAATGAGGGAATGAAAAGCAGATTTAATTCTTTATTAAAATAATTTATTTTATTTACAATTTTGATTTGTGTAAAAAGTTTTGAAATCGTAAAAAGAAAAGGAAGGCCGCAAGTGATAACCCCACAACAAAACTTATCCAAACTCCTTGTACACCAAGCCCGAAAGTAAATCCGAGCAAATAAGCTACGGGTAATCCGAAAACCCAAAATGCAATAAAAGCAATTATCATTGTAATCGTAATATCGGTAAGCCCTCTTAAAATACTAACCCCAACAACTTGTAGTCCGTCAACAATTTGAAAAATTCCGGCAATTACAATTAAGGAAGAGGCAATTTCTATTACGTTCTTATTATCAATATAAAGCGTCGGCAAAAAGTTCCGTAATAAAACAAAAAGTATTGCAAATCCGGTTTGAATAGCGGCAATAATAAAAAGGGCTGTATACGCTGCATTTTTTATTCCGGCTAAATCACGTTTTCCGTAATAATATCCAACCCGAATGGTTGCGGCCATTCCCACGCCAAGCCCAACCATATATGTAATTGATGCAAGATTCATAGCAATTTGGTGTGCGGCAAGTTCGTTTGTACCAATCCACCCAATCATTACCGCCGCAAAAGCAAAACCTCCAACTTCAAAAAACATTTGAAATCCGCTTGGAATACCAAGTTGAATAATTTGTTTAATCATTTTTCCGTTTATGTTTTTAAAACGTAATGAAGGATTATATTTTTTAAATGATTTTGAATTATGTATATAAAGAAAAATCGTAATCGCTATAAAAATACGGGTAAGCAGAGTTGAATACCCGGCTCCGTCCAATTCCATTTTAGGAAAACCAAGGTTACCGTAAATAAAAACCCAGTTGCCGAAAGCGTTGATAATATTGGAGAATAATAAAATTACCATAGGCGGCTTTGTAAAAGAAAGCCCCTCGGCAAATTGTTTGTATGTTTGAAAAATCATAAAAGGAATAATTGATATGCTCAATATTTCAAGATATGATTTCGCATAACGTGCAACTTCAGGAGGCTGGTTCATATAATTAATTAAATCCGCTAAAAAATACACAACAAGCATCAACAATACGGAAAAGATTACGTTAACCAATAATCCCTGCCGCAAAATTACTCCGCACTCCTTGTTATTACCCGCTCCCTTTGCAATGGAAATAAGAGGCGTTAGAGCAACGCTTATTCCTATCCCCAAAACAAGCACCAAAAGAATCAATCCGTTTACCAACGAAGAAGCGGCAAGCGGAACAGCGCCAACACGCCCCACCATTACCGTATCAACAACACCGAGCATCATATGCCCCAATTGCCCTATTACAACGGGGTAAGCTAATAATGCGGTCTCTTTTATATGAAACTTATATCCGTTCATTTAATGTTTTATTAGATTTACATAGTAAATTTAAAAGAATAACATTACAATATAATGAGCAATTCAATTAAAATTTTATTTACGCTTCTCTTTTTTGTATCAATGGCTCTCGGACAAAATCTTAAGTGCACATACTGCAACAAAGAGATAACCGGAAAATACATTGTTGTAGACGGAAAACCTTATCATAAAAATCATTTCAAATGTGCCAACTGCGGTAAAACCATTACAGGAAATTATTATAAGAAAAATGGTAATTATTATGATAAAAACTGTTTTGAAAAATTATTTATGCCCAAGTGTGCCGTATGTAACAAACCCATAAACGGTGAGTATTATACGGATTTGTACGGTATGAAAATTCACAAATATCACGAAAACGAATTACCCCGTTGCGATAATTGCAACAGAATAATATCAGAAAGAACAACACACGGCGGCGTAAAATATAAAGACGGCAGAAATATTTGTAATTTATGTTACGCTAAAAAACTGAGCACGCAAGCGGAATATGAAAAATCATTAAAAAAAGTTGTAGCACGATTATCTAACTATAAATTAAAATTTGATGTTGAAAATATTAAGTTAAAAATTGTTAATTTAAAAGAGTTGCAAAAAATTTCCGGCAACAAATATTCTAAAAGTATTCAAGGTTTTACCAAAACAAAAATCGAATATTTTTTCGGTAAAAAAACATATACTCATACTATTTACATCCTTTCAGATATTCCGGCCAAATATGCCGAATCTACAATTGCACACGAATTAATGCATACTTGGCTCAGCAAAAATATCAAAAACAAACTTTCTCCACAATTGGAAGAGGGAAGTTGCAATTATATCTCATACACCTATCTTAAATCGGATTACTCGGAAGACGCAAAAAACATTATTAAACAATTAAAACACAACCCAGATAAAATTTACGGAGACGGTTTCAGAAAAGTTTATAACAGATTTGTAGGTAGAGATTTCGGATTATTTATTGAATACTTAAAAAAACACTCTAATATTTAACAACTTTTTATTCCCTTTTTAATTCAACTTTTATGCTTTATAAAATTTGTTGCTTTGTAAAATATTTAAACCGAGAACAATTCAAGCTTCTTTCGTACTAAAGAAATTTAAACCACATATTTCCCGAAAATTTCCTACAACCGAAAAAAACAGATTATTCCACAATTATTTCATCTACAAAGATAAAAGCATTCACACCTTCGTATTTATGTCCTTTGGGGCACTTGCCGATTGTTTTGGCTATTATTTTAACGAATTTTGTATTAATCGGTTTAAAGAAATTTTCGAATTTTTTTATTGCAATTTTTTCTTCTTTTGTCGAATTTTTAATTTTTTGAGATGCAATCTTTTTATAATTGATACCATTTTTTGAAACCAAAATTTCTATCTCTTTAGGATAAAAAATTCCAGCAGAAACACATTTAAGAAAAGAGATTTCTACTTTACTAATTTCTTGCTCTTTTAATAAATTAATTTCTGCATTTAAATCCACTCCGAAATAACCTTGCCATTCACCGTTAGTAAAATTTATTGTTCCTCTAACACCATCTGTAAGAGCGTACTCTTTAGCGCCCGGATATCTTTCATCGTAGGGATGTTTTATCTTAACAGCTAATCCTGTGGCTTTATTTGCCAATACATTTAACTTGCTGGTTTGCGATATTTTTTTATTACCACGGAATGTTGCCGCTTTTATCGTAAGAATTTTATTTACATGAAACGGCTTTATATATTGTTTGCTTTCGAACGTTGGTTCCGTATTATCCGTTGTGTAACGAATTTCCGTATTTCCTATTTCATTTGCCAATGTTACAATCAGATTGTGCGCTTTTTTATCCACTTTAAATGTGGCACTTACGTTATATACCGATTTTGAATAATTAATTTCCATTGCATCATAACGTTTTAACTGTTTTTCCAATCTCTCTGAAAAATTTTTCCAATTTCGTTTTTTTATTTCGCTCCACGCAACTTCGGAAAAAGCTGCAAGGCGCGGAAACATCATATATTCCGCTTGAGATTGTGTGGAAATATATTCCGTCCATAAATTTGCTTGAATGCCCAAAATATGCTTTCTCTCTTTAACCGTTAAACTCTCTTTTAACGAAGGATCAAAAGAATAAACTTTTTTAATTTTAATTAAATGATTATTTGCAGCAGGTTCATACTCCGGATCTCCTTGATAACTATCAAAATAACAATAGTTATTCGGAGAAAGAACCACATCATGTCCTTTACGTGCCGCTTTTATTCCGCCGGTTACTCCCCTCCAAGACATTACCGTTGCCGTTGGACTTAATCCGCCTTCAAGAACTTCATCCCAACCAATCAATCTTTTATTTTTGGAAAGAATACTCTTTTCTATTCTGTTGACAAAATATGCTTGAAGTTCTTCAACATTATTTAACCCTTCATCTTTAATTCGTTTTCGGCATTTGGGGCATTTTTTCCAAGGAGTTTTTTTAACCTCATCTCCTCCAATATGAATATATCTTCCGGGAAACAGAGCGGCTACCTCCGTAAGAATATTATCTAAAAACTCATATGTATTGTTATTACCCGCACAATATACTCTTCGTTTACCCCATAAACTGCCAACGGGAACCGTAATCGGCTTACCCGAACATGAGTATTCAGGGTAAGCGGCCAACGCGGAAGAACAATGCCCCGGCATTTCAATTTCCGGAACAATTGTTATAAATCTATCGGATGCATATTTTATAATTTTTTTTATATCTTCTTGAGTATAATATCCGCCATAAGTTGCTTTTTCCCCCTTTTTTTGAGATTCTCTAACGGTATTCCATGGTTGATTTTCGCGGTCAGCGCGCCACGCTCCTATTTGAGTAAGTTTAGGATATTTATTTATTTCAATTCTCCACCCCTGGTCATCAACTAAATGCCAATGGAAAACATTTATTTTATGCATCGCAAGATAATCCAGAACTTTGTAAATAAACTCCTTCGAAAAAAAATGTCGTGATACATCCAACATAAACCCACGCCATTTATATTTAGGAGCATCATCTATTGTAACACAGGGTAATGTAAAAGTAAGGTTTTCTTTTTCGGTATTTGAAAAGACTTCGGGAGGAAGCAATTGCAATATTGTTTGAAAAGCGTAAAATACTCCATTAGGTTTTGCCGCGTTTATTATAATTTTATTTTTCAAAACAGAAAGCTTATAACCCTCTTTTTTTAAACTCTTATCATGTTTTATAATAATTAAAGGAGATGTATTTTCGGGGAAACTGTCCGTAATTATTATTTTTAACCCTTTAATATTCTCTAATTTATCTGCAAAAAAATTAATTGCTTTATTTACCTCAAGGCTATTCCATTCGGAAACAATAAAAATTTTATCGATTGCGATAAAAACTCCTTCTGAAAATTGAACCTTAGCGGGCTCGGGGATAACATTAACGAACTGCTCTTTTTTTTGTGAACATCCGTTATGGACCAAGATTAGAATAAATAGAATTACTACGAGAAAAAAATATTTTATTATATCACTCAAAACCACATCTATTTTATTAGTAGTATATTTTTATCATTATCATTCCATCCAACCGGTTTTTCTATTTTATAATTTTTTACCGATTTGCCTATCATAAAATATTTGGGGAGATTTTTTACACTTAACAAACTATTTACAATGCTTAAATTATTTACATCTTCAGCCATAACAGGTACTCTGGAATCTTCTTTTTTTGTGCCAAGCATTAAATTGTTTATCGACACTCCTTCTGCATGACGTACAAAAAGTCCGTAGGCGGGCAAATTTTCCCATATTGTAGGCTGGGGATATCCTTTTTCATCCTCTATAACTTCTTTATTATATTCATCTTCTTTTATTCCGCCTTCCGTAAATAATTGGGTATTGTTTAAGGAAATATTTTTTATCGGATGTCCTGGTATTCCCGTAATAGAAGACCCCCAACTTCCGGCATTATAGGCAACTACGTTACTGATAGAAATATTTTGAACTTTACCTACCTCCGGTTCGGGGATTCCTTTTACAACACAATTGGAAATAACAACATCTTCACATGCGGCAGCTCCGGTACTTTTAAGCGTAATACAATCATCGTCGGAATCAAAAATACTGTTTGACAAAACCACCCGTCGGCATCCGTCAATATCAATTCCGTCGTTATTACGATTGCTGTGATTATACACCGATATTTTATCAATAATTACATCTTCGCAGTCTAAATAGTGTTGATTCCAAATTCCCGAACTTCTGAGGTGTATCCCTTCTACACGTATATTTTTGCACGAAATAAATAATATGTTACGCGGACGACCGTCAATATCTCCGGCAATCGGGTTTTCGTATCTTGGTTTCTGTTGTTTTCCTTGCCCGTCAATTATTCCGCTACCGGTGATAGATATATTTGCCGCTCCCTCTGCATAAATAAAAGCGTAAAATCCTCCTAATTGGTCTTTATGAGAACGATATTTAGGAAGCGGTTGTAACGGAAAATCTTTATGATTGGTACTGGCAAGCAAAACGGCATTTTGCTCTAAGTGACGGTTAACATTGCTTTTCATAACAATTGTTCCGGATAAATAGTTTCCGGTTGTAAAAATAACTTTTCCGCCGCCGGCTTCGGCACAGGCATCTATTGTTTTTTGAATTGGAATAGTATTAATTGTTTTTCCATCGCCGACAGCACCAAAATCATTAACATAAAAAGTACCGGCCAAAGGTGTATTAATTTTGCAAAACCCGTTTTGGCTTAAAAACAATAATGTAAAAAAGTAAAAAACTACAATTCTTAATTTTAACATTTTTTTCTTCTTGAGTGCTATATTGGTAATATATTACTAACGAGCGTATAAAAACTTATACAGAAATGAATTTATGAACATAATATTTTTTTTATAATAATTTCAACCGTTAAATTTCAAAGTATTTATAAAATTGATCGTTTTTTTTGGAAATATACAAAGATTGTAAATAATCAAACAATGACCGGTTTTATAAAAACATTTGGTAAAATTATTCTTTTCGGCTTGCTTAATATTTTATTGATGTATAACGGCAACAATTTGTTGAGCTTGTTTAATGTTATATTCAAGAGCTATTTTTTTGTAATTTATCATATCTACAATAGTCCCTATAAAACAGAGTCCGCCAGTAAGAAAGTACAAAATGCCCATTCCTATTTGATCTACCAAAAAACGATGTACACCGGCCACTCCGACAAAACCGATAAGCGCAAGAAGTAAAATCATCTGCGGATCTCTTCGTCTTGCCCTGTATGCGTTTGCAAATTGCCTCGCTTTTTCTTCATCCATTTTATTAATAACCGTAGCTATGTATGCTTGCTCTTCACCCGTCAGTTCCGGTAACACTTTTAAAATATTAGCCATTAAAAACCTCCAATTTTTTTCGTAAAATTATTTTGTTTTTTATTAATTGATATATTCTTTTAACTATCAACAGCAATGCAGGTATACCTAACGGATGCGTGTTAAATGAGCCGATAATATCTCCGTGAAAAATCATGGATATGGATTTGCCCAATCCACAACCGGGGCAATTATCTATTCCCATAAGACTAAAAACGCATATGTTTAAATGTTTTGGTGTATATGGATTAATTACGGTAAGATAAATAAAAGCGGAAAGCCAAAAGAGCGCTTCAAAATCTAAATTTCGCAAAAGAATTAAAATGCGTTTCAATTATTCACTCCGTTTGTTTATTAGACGGGGCCGAATATAAATAGTTTGTTATTTAATTATTAAGGACTGCGTTTCGGCAGCCCTTAAATTTAAATCAAAATAGTTTTATTTAACAATATCCAACAATTCAACTTCAAAAATCAATGTTTGGTTTGGTCCTATACTTTGAGGAGCTCTTGTTCCGTAGGCTAAATCGGCAGGAATCACAAATTCGAATTTTGATCCAACAGGCATAAGCTGCAATCCTTCCGTCCAACCTTTTATAACACCGTTAAGAGGAAATTCTGCGGGGGCACCTCTTTTATACGAAGAATCGAATTCTGTGCCGTCAATTAGTGTTCCTTTATAGTGAACTTTTACTTTATCGTTAAGTTTCGGTTTTTTGCCTTTGCCCATTGTAATTACTCGGTATTGCAATCCGCTTGGTGTAACTTTAACACCTTTTTTTGTTTTATTTTGTGCTAAAAATTCTTCTCCTTTTTTCAAATTTTCTGCGGCAACAACGTTTTCTTCAGCTTGTCTTTTTTCCATCATTTTTTGTTGATAGCGAGTTAATATTGTTGTTACTTCTTCTTCGGTAAATTCGGAATCTTCGCCTTTGGCAATCTTCATAAAACCGTTTACAAACGCATCGTTATTTATTTCTAATTTTTGATTTGCAAAATTGCGTGCAATATCGGCACCAATAGCATAACTGACGCTATCATTAAAGGTTTTAAGTTCTACGTTTTTTACATTTTGTCCGCAAGATACAACAATAAAAATCATTAAAACAACGGTTGTTAAATACTTCATTTTTTCTCCTATAAAATAAATTAATTCGATATTGAAATATAATGCTAATTATTTAAAGTTTGAGGATAAAAGTAAATGTTGCACAAAACCGAACAGGCTTTCAAAATTAAGCGGTTTAGTTTACTACCGGTTTGTAAATGTTAACTTGAAAGTGGTGCCAAATCCTTTTTTACTTTTAACATCAATTTTAATATTATTTAAATCACAATAAACCTTTGAAAGAGCAAGCCCTAAACCGTTTCCCTCGTATCTTCTTGTATCTCCGCTGTCTTCTTGAGAAAACGGTTCAAAAATTCTGCCTAAAAATTCTTCCGATATTCCTATTCCGGTATCAATAAATTTAACAACCAAATTCCCTTTTTTGTTTTCATAAAATTTTACTTTTATCTCACCTATGTGGGTATATTTAATTGCGTTGTGAAGAATGTTGTCGAAAATTTGAGATATGGAATATATATCTCCGAGTACTGTAGTATTTGCGGTCTCTTTTTTCCAGAAAAAATCCAGGTCTTTATCTTCGGCCAATCTGAGAAACTCGTTATAAAAAGAATTATACATTTCTCCGAATAAATCAAACTTTCTGAGAGAAAGGTTGTATGCGCCCACTTGCGCTTCGGACATATTTAAAATTAAATCTATTGTTCGTATAATTCTTTTACCGGCAGAATCCAAAATGGAAAACGTTGACCGCGTATCTTCATCGGTTTCAAAATAATGGTCTTCCAAAATCATATTGGAGACATTGAGAATAATATTAATCGGGGTGCGTATTTCGTGGGACATTTGTCCTAAAAATTCAGATTTTAATTTATCGGATTGTTCCGCTTTTTCTTTTGCGGCAATAAGCTCTTCTTCTATTTTTTTATCTTTGGTAATATCTTTTACTATTGCTATATGGGAATATTCTCCGCTTACCGTATTTGCCATTGAGCTTATTGAAAAATAAACCGTAAACTCGGTACCGTCTTTCTTTATGTTTAGGAGTTTTCCTTCCCAGTTTTTTTTTCGGGAAACGGAATAAATTCTTTCCGTTATTTTTTTCGGATTATTTAACGAGGAGAGTATTCCTATGTTTTTTCCGAGAATTTCCTCTCTGTTATATCCGTAAATATCAGTAAACGCATCGTTAACATAAGTAATAAAATTTTGTGAATCTGTAATTATAACCCCTTCGCTGATTTTTTTAAATGACTGAGTTAATAATTTGAAATTATTTTCCGTTTTTTTTGTTTCGGTAATGTCCTCAAATATTCCGGCATTTATCGGTTCGGAATTTTCCAGAGATTTTCCGCTTATAAAATATCCGCGTAAAAATAATTTTATTTTTTCTTTTTTATTGTAATGTTCACCTTCAAATATTGCAGAGGTTCCTTTTAATGTTTTTTTTATCGACAACAATAAATTTTTATTTTCAAAAACATTAAAAACACTATGCCCTACAAGCTCTTCTCTGCTAAGCCCAATAATTTTTGTAAATTTTTCATTACAATCAATAACGGTTTGGTCGGTATCAAAGTAAACCAATCCTAAATGCGGCTGAAGATTTATAAGATTATAGCGGGCTTCAATCGATTTGAATTGTTTGCGTATTTTTTCAAATTCAATTTTTAATTTGATGTAATCAAGTTCGTTTGTATCGGTTTTTTCTTCTCTCGTAAATTCCATAAACGAGAGTTTATTCTCCAATTCCTTAATCTTATTAAGAAGCTCAATTTTGGATTCGCTGGAAACCGACATCATAAACTTTAATTATTTGAAATGTTAATTACCAAGATTGTGAAAGAATAAGTAAAATTCAACTACAAATTAAACTAAGAAACACCTAACTCAATTTTATTGCGTAAAGATTCAACAATATCTTTGGTAGATTCATCATCCGAAAGCATTTGTTCAATGTTGTTGTAAGCATGAATTACGGTAGAATGGTCTCTGCCTCCAAAATGTAATCCTATTGTTTTTAGAGATGATTTGGTAAGCTTTTTAGCCAGAAACATTGCAACTTGACGGGCTAGAACAACTTCTTTTTTTCTGTTTTTTTCACGCACTTTGTTTTCGTTTACATTAAAATATTCACAAACAATTTGAGTAATGTAATCGATGGAAATGTTTACTTGTCTGCCGGTAGCAATTTCGTTAACAGCTTTTCGTGCAAGTTCCATATTGATTTCTTGAGAATTTAATGACGAGTTTGCTAACAGCTTAATTAAACACCCCTCCAGCTCCCGTATATTAGAGGTAATATTGTAAGCAATATATTCTAAAATTTCATTTGGAATTGTTATTCCGTAGCTTTCCGCTTTGTTTTTAAGTATTGCAATTCTTGTTTCAAAATCCGGCGCTTGCATATCCGCCGTTAACCCCCATTGGAAACGAGAGACCAATCGTTCATTTAATCCTTTAAGTTCTTTTGGCGGTTTATCGGAAGTAAGAACAATCTGTTTACCCGCTTGATGAAGCGTATTAAAGATATGAAAGAAATAATCTTGGGTTTTTTCTTTTCCAATTAAAAATTGAATGTCATCAATAATAAGAACATCCATTTTTTTGTAGAAGCCGGAAAATTCGTTTGCTTTACTGTTTTGGATTGCATCAATAAATTCAACGGTAAATTGTTCGGAAGAGATATAAATCACTTTTTTTTCCGGCATTTTTTCTTTTACTCTGTTTCCTATTGCTTGTACAAGATGGGTTTTTCCAAGCCCCACACCACCGTAAACAAAGAAAGGGTTAAAAGAAGTTTCTCCGGGGTTATCTCCTATTGCAATTGCCGCCGCACGGGCCAATTGATTTCCTTCTCCTTTAATAAAATTATCGAATGTATAACGGGGAATTAAATAACTTTCAAATTCTTCTTCTTTTTTTTCAAGTTCTATATTATAAGCGCTTTTCTTCGGCGTAACTTCTTCAACCGTTTCGGGTATATCGTATTGCGTTTCCCCTTCCTTGGATATAAGATATATTAACTTACCGTTTTCACCCAACACCTGACGAATAACATTATTAATTATTGTATTATAGTGTTCTTCTATCCATTCAACAAAAAAATCATTGGGAACTTCTATTTTTAAAATATTATCGGAATAACTGAACGGCTTAATAGGAATAAACCAAGTACTATAAGTTAGTGCGGGAACATTTTCTTTTATAAGCGATAAACATTTTTTCCAGATTTCTTTAGCATCCGGTTTTTCAAAATATTTTTTTTCGTTAACTTCCAATTTACTTATCCACAATTAACAATTTAAGAAAAACGCATTTTAACTTATTTTTAACAGCTTTAAATTTAAAGTTAAAAACTTTTCAACAATTTATTAACATTAAACAATGTTTATAAGTTGTTTGTTTTTAATAAATTACAGCGTGCGTTTAAAATACAATAAACAAAACAAAAAAAATCAGATAAATTTTTAAATAATTTGTTTTGTGAAGCATTTCACAAAATTTAAGTATGAACAAGTTATCAATATCGTGTTTACCTCTCTAACTCAGCGTGAAATTAGTGTATTTTTTTATTTTCTCCAAATAATAATTAAAAAAAAATCTTAACTTCTTTAGTTATAATAAATTATATTTTTTAATTCCAATTTAATTTCAAATATCCTAATTTATAATTCGATTTTCGGAAACTTTAAATTATTCGGCACAAAATGAAAAATATTGTTATAGTTTTTACCGGCGGAACTTTTTCGATGAAAATAGATAAAGAAACCGGCGGCGCAATACCCCATTACCACGGAAATCAACTTTTAAAAATGATTCCCGAGGCTGAAACGGAAGCAAAAATATCATTATACGAGTTCGGTATGTATCCGGGGCCGCATATGACTCCGGAATTGATGTTTGAACTTTCAAAAAAAATTAATGAATATGCCGCTTCGGATAAAATAGACGGTATAATTATTACACACGGTACCGATACTTTGGAAGAAACCGCATATTTTTTAGACTTAACCGTAAAAACATCCAAACCGATTGTTGTTATCGGAGCAATGAGAACCAGTTCCGACCCTGATTGGGACGGACCTAAAAACCTGTTGGATGCCATAGCAATTTGTAATAATGACAACAGCAAAAACATGGGGGTGCTGGTTTGTCTTAACGGGGAAATAAACGCAGCAAGCGAAGTTACCAAAACACATACCGAAGATATTGAAACGTTCCGCAGTATGGATTTCGGTTCTTTGGGTTTTGTTGAAAAGGGAAGAGTAATATTTAACAGACTTCCAAAAAAATTAGAAACCATTGAGATTGATAATATAATTTCCGACGTTGATTTAATTAAAGTTTATAGTGGAATAACAGATAAATTTTTTAAATTTTCTGCCGACAGTAAAACCAAAGGGCTTGTTGTTGAAGCTCTCGGTGTTGGTAATGTTCCTCCGGCAGCTTTCAACGGAATTAAATATGTTGTAAACAAAGGAATTCCCGTTGTTCTGGTTTCACGATGTCCTACAGGAGAAACCCTTGATATATATAGTTATCCCGGAGCAGGTAAATGGCTTAAAAAAATCGGTGTTATTTTTACCGATTATCTTAACGGACAAAAAGCAAGAATTAAATTGATGATTGCTTTAAGCAAAACAAACAACATAAAAGAAATTGAAAAACTTTTTTAATAAAATCGGTTTAATATGAGTAAAATAAAAGAAGTAATTAAACGCAACGGGAAAATTGTTCCTTTTAACCCCGAAAGAATTTCCAATGCAATTTATCGTGCAGGTGTATCGGTAGAATGCCGAGATAAAGAAAAAGCAAACAAACTTGCCCAACAAGTTGTTAATGAACTTGAAGCTCGCAGTCAGGAAGGTTTTAAACCGAACATAGAAGAAATTCAGGACGTTGTTGAAAAAGTTCTTATTAAAGCCGGCGAAACTGAAATTGCAAAAGCATATATACTTTACAGAAACGAACGTAACAAAAAACGAGAATCCAACGCCGAACAGGGAAGCCGCTGTGCCGAAAAAATTCCTTGGGAAAAAATTTGGCATATTTATGATTGGACTGTAGAAAACGATTTAAATACATTCGAAAAAATAAATAAGAAAATAGAAAACGGGAAATTTGCGGATATAGTAAAGGTTTCGGAAAAGCGATATGAAAAAGACCTTGATATTGCTGCAGATTTCATTTTACAACGAAGCGATAATTTAAAAATGGTTTTTATAAGCGGCCCCTCTTCCTCCGGCAAAACAACAACAACCATTAAACTGGAACAACGTTTAAAAAAACACGGATTAAGTTTTGTAACGTTAAATGTTGATCATTATTTTTTTGATTTGGAATTACACCCTAAAGATGAATTCGGAGATTATGATTTTGAAACTCCCCAAGCCTTGGATTTACCTTTAATAAATGAACATCTGAAAAAACTAAGTGCGGGAGAAAAAGTATATATTCCTCATTACGATTTTAAACTGGGCAAACGAACACTAAATCAAACTCCAATGCAAATAGAAAACAACGAAATAATTCTTATCGATTCGTTACACGGATTATATCCTCAATTTAGCGAAGGTATTGATGAAAAACTAAAATTCAAACTTTATCTTGAACCATTAATACAAATACGTGATGCCGACGGAAAATTTGTTCAATGGACAGATATTCGGTTAATGCGTCGTATGTTGCGCGATTCTGTACAACGGGCTTACAATCCTCAACAAACATTGGAACATTGGCATTATGTTCGTGCCAGCGAATTGCGCCATATTATTCCATACAGCAACCACGCCGATTATATTATAAGCAGCGGAATGCCTTACGAATTAGCTCTTTATCGTGATTTGCTTTTTGATAAATTCAAAGAATGGATTGAGCTATTTAAAGATAATCCTTTAAAAGAAGACGCCTATTACCGGGCTGTAAGAACTTACAACATGCTTAAAGGAATTTTACCGGTGGCAGATGATTCTCCGGTTCCAAAAGATTCCGTATTGCGTGAGTTTATTGGCGGAAGTGTTTTTAAATATTAATTCTAAAACCCATTCCGGCTTTTAGGAAAACGCCCTTATCCGTTTAAGAATAAGGGCGTATTAAATCAATTTCTAATTTACAAAACCATCTATGGCAAGCGTGGCAATACCGTTTGGTCCGTTAACATTAATTAATATTGTTGCCGGTGCGTTATTGTTTTCATTGGGGTTAGAGTCCGTAATAACAAAATTGTACGTTAAATTTCCACTTTGAACATCAGGCATTGTTATGGCAATATCTCCTGCAACTCCGGCTTCTCCGGCCGTAGAAATAGAAACCGAAAAACTATTGCCGGAAGCTAACGGATGCCCGAATTCGTCTTGTACGGTATATGTAAAAGATTGTGAACCTCCGTTAGGAATATTAAATGAGTTTGGTGAAACGGAAACCGTAGGATATCCGGAGAATAATACACGCGTTTTTGCAGAAATAATCTCTTCCTTTTCATTAATTGTGCGTGCATGAATATAGAAAAAGCCGGGACCGTCTGTCGGATCGTTCGGCAAAGGATTCCCGGATAATAATGTTACATCGGCGGTGCCGGATTCTGTGGTTAATGCCGACCCCTGAATTACAGCAGCATCAGAATAAAAATATACAACGGTCTTGGGTTTTACGGGGTTTGTATATTTATCTCCCACCAAAGCCGTTACTTTTACCTTACCTGCTAATTTATGATAATAAGGATAATTAGCCAAATCTGTTCCGATAGAAAAATGAGTTAAGTCCGGAAGCCCGCCGTGAATAGCAATATTAACGGGTTTGGAAACAATTTTTTCTCCTTTAAAATCAATTTCGGCAATTATTTGAACGGCTCCGGCAACAGTACCGCTGGTAAGATTAACCATCACCTGTCCGCTGGCATCTGTTTTTGCCGTTCCCGGAGCTAAAATTTCACCTCCACCCGGAGCTGCACCAAAGCGAAAATTAACAGTAACGGCATGTTCCAAATCTATGGGAATACCGCTGGAATCTTGCACTTCAAAAACGATTTTTGCCGTTTCCGGCGAACCGCTTTCGGTTACTCCTATTGCATCTAACGTTTGTGACACTATAAAAATTGAAGCAGGCTCACCGGCTATTGCATCAACCAAAGGCATAAGTTTTATTGCGGGCATATTTGTTACACTGCCGGATGTTGCTACAACCGTAGTTGTGTCTGCGGTATAACTTGCTTTAACTGTAATAACTTGTAATTCTTTTGTTCCGGTCATCGGAAATTTAACGGTAAAAGCCCCGTTATTATCTGTTGTTGCCGATGCCATGGCAAGCGAGGCTTGATAAAATCTTATTTCCGCACCTTCTAACGGATTGCCGAATTTAGCATCAATAACATTTCCTACTATAACAACCGAATCCGCTGAAGTTGTTTGTGGAACAAGTTTAACCGAAAAATTTTGGGTGCCTGATTCTTTATCCACTTTAAAAAATTTGGAGTATGTATTATATCCCTCTTTTATTACCGAAAGTTCAAGTGTTTTATCACCCGTAATCGAAACAGAGGTTGAAAAAACCCCGGAATTGTTTGTGGTTGCAGCAGTCAATTCGGTTGTACCGTCCAAAACCCTTACTACCGCATAAGCAAGCGGAATGGAAGTTATGGAATCGGTAACCGCTCCTTTTATTGTAACAGTTGTTGCATCGGGAGAAGTAGGATCCTGTTCATTAACCGAACATCCGGCAACAAATAGTGTAGCGACTAAAAAAACAAAAAATATTTTTTTCATTTTATTCCCATATAATTATAATTTTTATTTACTAAAAAAAATTTTTTCAAAAAGAAATTAGCAATTTGATTTAAGTTATTCAACAATCTATTTTTATCTTCAAACAAAAAAATACACTTAAAGATTATAACAAAACAAAAATTGTGCCTTAGTAAAAAGGCGTTTTTCAACAAAAACAAAAAAAAACAAAGTAATTTTTACATTTAAATCGATAATATTACCGATAAATTGTTTTTTTATAATCCTAGAACTATTTATTATTAATTTCTTTTTTTAACTCTTCAACGGCACGTTTTAACTGTAAATCGTTACCCGTTATTTTTGCATCGGGCGGATTTTCAACAATAATATTCGGAATTGCCGGAACAAAATCCATATCCGTATTATCAGCTTTTACAAACCATCCGCGGAAAGGCATTCTTATCGTAGAGCCGTCGATTAATTTTTTTGAACCGGTGGAAATAACCGCACCGAATGTGGGAACGCCTATTAGTTTTCCTATTCCCAAATTTTTATATGCATGCGAAAAAATTTCCGCATTGGAATAACTGTTTTGATTACAGAGAGCTATAGAGGGCTTTGTCCATGCGGCATACGGAAGACGCTCACCGATTGGATAATATTCTCTAAAGTTTTTCTTCTCTTTTTCAAGATTATCGGCAGCCCCTCGAGGAATTGTATATGCATGTTGTTTATAATTAAGCACGGTCATTAAATAATCCGTAATCCATCCCCCTCCGTTAAAACGAACATCTATTATAATTGCATCTTTTCCTGTTCCTATTGCTGTAAATTCACGTTCAAATTTTTCGAAGTTTTCCCAACCCATTCCTTGAATATGCAAATAACCGAATTTCCCGTTCGACCATTTATCCACAAGTTTTCTGTTTTGCTCAACCCACTCGTTATAAAGTTGTTTTTTTAAATCGGCAGTAGGACGAATAACAATTTCTTTCTCTTTCCCGTTTCGCTTAATGCCGAGTAGTGTTTTTTCCTTTGCCGTATTAACAAGTAATGCATAAATATTTACATCCTCAGTAATCTCAATACCGTTAACGCTTTTTATTATATCACCTTTTTTTAATTTGCTTTGTATTCTATCGGCAGGAGATTTGGGTATAACGTGAACAACAATTAATTCATCTCCCTCTTTTTTTAATTCAACGCCAAGCAATCCGGTTGTTTCTTTTTGCAGTTCTGCTCTTTTATTTGCATATTTCATTCCCATATGACTTGCATTCATTTCTCCAAGCATCATATTATACATATCCTGAAAATCCTTTTGTGTAGAAGCTTTTAAGCACATTGGCTCGTAAATTTCTTTAACGGCTTGCCAATCCACACCGTGGAAATGAGGGTCGTAAAATCCGTCGCGTAATGCACGCCAACTTTCTTCGAAAATTTGTTTTCGTTCTCGTACAAAATCGATTTTTATTTTTGCCTTAACAGGAAGCATTTCTATTTTTTTTGTTTTCAATCCAAATCTTCCGAGTCTTCCTTTTTTCAACAAATATATGTTTTTATATTCACAGTCCGGAGAAAGGGCTTGTGGAGATTGCCCCCCTTTTGTTAACGGCTGAATTTGTGTTTTGTCATATTTGATACTTAATAAATCGGTTCCTTTGCCGGTTATGTTTTTTGCGGTAAAATAGAGTGTTTTCCCGTCTCTTGAAAAAACGGGATTTTCTTCGTCCCCCGGCATAGCGGTTAAACGGACTAATCGGTTGTGGATATTTTCCGTGTCTATTTTAATAGGTTTAATTTTTGCGGATTTTTTCTTTTTGCTTTTCTTTTTTGGTTGTATGTTTTCGTCCGGATAGTCCCAATCTTCTTTTGTTTTTTCCCAATCTTCTTCCCGCAACCAAGCAAACCAAATATCTTTATCCGTTTTACCTCTTAACGAAATAAAAGCGAGCTTTGAACCATCCGGAGACCAAACCGGCGAATAATCTCCCCGCGGATGCATACTTACGTTTATCGGTTTTATGTTGTTATCTACCGGATGTATATATACTTCGTCGTTAAAATATAAATCACTTAACGAGTATGCCAGCCAGCGGCTGTCAGGCGACCATGATATGCCTTCCGGTTCTGCCCATCCTTTTAACAAAATTTCGTGATTACTTAACTTTCCGTCGGAGGCAATGTTTGCACAAATAAGTTTTCCGCGCCCCGCTTTATAAACAATCTTTTTTCCGTCCGGAGAAATTATCGGATTGCTTTCATCTTCTTCGGTATCGGTAAGTTTTTTAATTTTATGTTTTAAACTTTTAAATAAATCTCCTTGATTTTTATCGGCTGACGAAAGAGCATACAGGTCGTATTCTCCTTCTCTATCGGAAACAAAAATCAAAGTTGTATCGTTTATCCACGCAACATCTTTATCGCGAAAAGGGTTGTTTGTTAAATTAATCGTAAGATTTTTCTTTTTGTTATTTTCGGTTATAAAAATTTCGCCTCTTATAACAACGGCAGAATATTTTCCGTTTGGGGAAACGGCATATTCAGTTATTTCGTTAGTATATGTTTTTTGAACAACCGGATCAAAACGATAATCGGAAGCAATTTTAATATCTACTTTTTCTGTTTTTCCGGTTGCGGTTTTAACTGTATAAATATCGGTTCCGCGTGTTATAACCAATGTTGATGCATCTTTGCTAATATTTAAAAACCGCGGAGTTAAATTTTCAAAATCCGTAATCTGCTCCGTAGTATTTGTTGTTTTGCCTTCGGAGGTTACCGTTGTTTTATAAATATTATATTTTCCGTTACGAGCACTTAAAAAATAAAGAGTGTTGTTGCCCGCCCAACGTGGAAAAACGTCATGTGTTTTGTTGTTTGTAATTCTGTTATATTTTTTTGTTTCTATATTGTAAATCCATATTTCAAAATCGGCGGACCCTTTATATTTTTCTCTTTGAATTCTTCCCCATCCCCGTACAAAGGCAATCAATTTTCCGTTGGGAGATTTAACAGCCATATTTCCAACTGCATTAAGCAAACGCATTGGTGTTCCACCCTCGATGTTTACAACACCCAATTCGTTATCCCATTCCACTTGACGAAATAATCTGCTTGTTGCAAAAAGAAGTTCATTACCGGAAAAATCGGTAATAATATCGTTTGCGGAGTGATAGGTTAAACGTTTGGGAATGCCTCCTTTTGCCGGCATTACAAATAAATCATAATTTCCGTAACGATTACTCGAAAAGGCGATTCGACTATCATCACCGCTCCAATACGGATAACCGTCATATGCTTCGTGAATGGTTAATCTTGTTGCTTCTCCTCCGGTTGAAGCAACCGTCCAAATATCCCCTTGAAACGAAAAGGCAATTTGTGTGCCGTTGCTATTTAACGCAGGATATCTTACAAATGGAGAATCTTCGGCAAAATTATTAATAATTGCAGATGAAACAAGGATGAGTGTGAGGAATATTTTTTTCATATTAAAAATCCTTAATTAAAATTATTATATCGTTTTTTGTGTGGAATTTTATTCAATTTCGGAAAAACAACATCTTTTATCAAATTCATATTATTACGTTTTTTTTCTTATTGTTTGTTGTAAGCGTTTAATCTTTACTCTGCTTTTTCATAAATGTCGCAGAATTATATTTTAAATTCAATTAACTTTTCTGTAATCTGCAATAAATTCATCAAGTAATCTTGCTAAAGAGATTTTTATTTCCAAATCCAAATCTTCTTTTGTGCTAAACCCCACGTCGTCCCGTTCCCAAGTAATAGCCCCGTAAAAAATTCTTTTATTACGTTGCAAAACGGCATCTTGAATAAATCTGAGAATTACCGAATAAGCATAATACCCGCTTTTTTCCTTTTCGTCAACATTAATCGACACCTCTATCGTCGGTGTTCCTTTTAACCCCCTTGCGTCGGAAAAACTTACTGTTTTAATTCCCGCATGTTTAAGTTGATTCTTTACAAATTTTTCAATTATCGCTTCGTTTAATTTTGTATTCCATTTATCTCCCTCAAATTCCCAAACATATACGCCGAATTTATTTAATTTTGAAATTGCCTTTAGTTGCTCCATTTCAAATTTATCAACTGTTTGTGCATATAACGACGATGCAAAAATCAAAAATAGAATTATTCCTCTTGAAAGTATTCCGTTCTTCAAATTAAACTCCGATAATAATTGTAAATATGAAAATAAATAACTATTTACAATTTACGGTTTTTAAAAATTTTTGTTTGGAATAATGCAACGAAAAAAAGAAAATTTTGAAATGACAGCAAAAACATTTTTCGGTTTGGAAAATGTGCTTGCCGACGAACTTAAAAACATTGGAGCAAAACAAATTGTTATACATAACCGCGCCGTTAGTTTTTTCGGCAATCAAGAAACAATGTATAAAGCCAATTATTGTTTAAGAACCGCTTTGCGAATTTTAAAACCGATTTTAAAATTTAGAACCAATTCCCCAAAAACTCTCTATCGCGTAGTTAAAAATTACGAGTGGGAAAAACTCTTTTCTCTTAATGAAACCTTTGCCATAGATACGGTTGTAAAATCGGAATATTTTAAACACAGTAAATTTGTGGCATTAAAAGTAAAAGATGCCATTGTCGATCGCTTTCGCGAAAAATTTAGCGACCGCCCGAGTGTTGATGTTGACAATCCCGTTATAAGAATTAACGTTCATATTTTTAATAACAGCTGTACAATATCTTTGGATAGTTCCGGCGATTCGCTGCACAAACGGGGTTACCGCACCGCAAAAACTCCTGCTCCGTTAAACGAAGTTCTTGCAGCCGGAATGATTTTACTCAGCGAGTGGAACAAGAATTCGGAATTTATAGACGGTATGTGCGGCTCGGGTACTCTTCCGATTGAAGCGGCTTGGATTGCGTTAAACATTCCTCCCGGATTTTTACGTGATAATTACGGTTTTACAAAATGGAAAAATTTCGATTTGAATTTATGGAGAAAAGTTAAAGCATCCGTAAAAATAAAATCCGTTTTGGATTTTAAAATTGTTGCTTCCGATAAATCTCCTTCGGCAATTGAAGCCGCTGCACGCAATATAAAGAGTGCTAAATTATTAAAACATATTAAGTTGGAAAAAAAAGATTTTTCCGAACAAAAATCACTTGCGGGAAAAGGGATAATTATTCTTAATCCGCCATACGGAGAACGGTTACGTGAAAACAATATTAATTTATTATACAGCGAAATAGGGGATTCGTTTAAGAACCATTTTCCCGGATTTACCGCATGGGTATTTAGTGCCAATAAAGATGCAATAAAAAACATTGGGTTAAAAACTTCCAAAAGGCTTACTTTATTCAACGGTGCTTTAGAATGTAAATTTCATAAATATGAACTATATTCCGGCTCCAAAAAGAAAAGAGAGATTAAACCAACTCATTAAAAATTTCTTTTACGGATTTTAATTTATCTATTTTTTCCGCTCCTACGCCCGCTTCCAAGAGTCCGTTTACAATATCACCTTCAAAAATTCCCAAACGTTCTCTCTTTTTTCCCAACAGTTTTGTTAATTCTTCCAATGTTCCGTCTGTTTTTTCCAAAGCAATTACTCTTTCGGCAAAAGGATTTTTTATTGCCCGTATTAATCCTATTTTTTTTAGCAATAAAACGGTATCTCCGTTTTGCGCGGAAAGGATTGCTTTTTTATAATTTTCGTGTGCCGAAGACTCTTTACTTACGGCAAAAAGAGTTCCTATTTGTACCCCTTCGGCACCAAGCAAAAAAACTTTTTCAACATCTTTTTTATTTACAATTCCTCCTGCGGCAATAACCGGTATATTTAAATTTACCGATAGCTCTTTAACCAATTCCGTTACGGGAATTTCGTCCGCTCCGTTATGCCCGCCGGCTTCCACACCTTCACCAACAACCGCATCACATCCAACGGATTCCGCTTTTAATCCTTGTTTTAAATTGGAAACAACATGCACCACCGTAATATTATTTTTTTTAAGTTTACCTATAAATTTACCGGGGTTTCCTGCAGAAGTAAAAACAATTTTAATTTTTTCATCAATAATCGTATTAATGATATTTTCCGCATCCTCTCTTAATAAAGGGACATTTACCCCGAAAGGATTTGTTGTTGCCGTTTTACATTTGCGAATATGCTTTTTAAGCATTTCCGGTTTCATAGAACCGGCTCCTATTAAGCCCAATCCCCCGCAATTAGAAACAGCTGAAACCAGTCTCCATCCCGAAACCCAAACCATTCCTCCTTGAATAACGGGATAATTAATATTAAACAACTTTGTAATTTTATTTTCATTTTTCATAAGATATTTAAAGTAATAATTCTAATTATAAAATTTATTAAACAAAATCTTTACCTTTTTTACCGCACAATTTTAATCCTTTTTTTTGTAGCCGTATATGCAACAAAGACCCCAAGAGCATCATTGTTCCAGTTGGTAACAGGATTAGCGGGGGCAACCGAGCCTGTTGTCGGTCTACCTGAAGATGCCGAGGCGTTTACACTTGTTGCTGTTTTATAAAAATAATATGCCGCCTCATCTATAGACATCAACTCTACCGTTATGATATCACCAAGTTTTATTTTGCTTATTTCCGTATCAACTAAAATTTTAAAATCTATATAGTTTCCGTCCATTAATTTGTCTCTGTAAAGAGTAAAACCCGTTAATGGAAAACCGTTTCTGTAGAGTTTGAATCTGCAATAATTTTTAACTCCGGGTTCATCTTGAAAATATGCATGAATAAAATAATTACCCAACCCTTCTTCGTGCGGCTTACTTGGTGCTTTTTCAAGAGAAAGAGAATCGAGTATAACATAATTAGGCATTTGGGATATTGCTTTATATTCTGTTTTCTCGGCAACTATTTTCATAAAATACTTATGTCCCGGCTTATCTATGTTTGTATTATTACATATATATATTCCGGGAGAAGTTTCATGAAAAGAATATTTGTTTCCTATATCATCATTAACGGAAACTATTGCATTTCGTATCGGAGTATAATTACCGGGCTTATAAAAATCCGTTGTATTTGTAATCTTTACAATTCCTTCTTGCGAAATTTGTGCATCAATAACTATTTTTGGTGCCGACGAATTAAGGTCTACATCAATAACATCTTCACAGCTGTTCAATAAAAACAGAAGAAATAAAACAACAAAAATTTTAGTAAAAATATCAATATTCATTATATCACCTAAAAACTAAAATTAAATGTTACCGACGGAACAACTCCGAACAGGGCTAATCGAACAGCTTCTGTATTTTTTGGATTTGTTCGGTTTTCTTTAAATTTAATTGTGTAAGCATTTTTCCGATTATATGCATTATAAAGGGAAAAAGTTAAACTCATTTCGGTATTTTCGTTTTTTTTCAAAATCATTGTAACACCAAGATCCAAACGATGATAATCAGGCATTCTGTGTCCGTTCCTTTCCGTATAAAGATTTAATGTGTTTCCGTCAACAATATATTTTCCGCTTGGAAACGTAACAGCATCACCGGTATAATAAATCCAATTTGCCGAAAAAGTCCACCACTTATTTAATTTGTAAATTGCCGTCAATGATAAGTCGTGTCTTCTGTCCTGCCTTGCGGGAAAGGGTTTTCCGTTATTAATTTCCGGAAATTCTCTTTCGGTTTTAGAGAGTGTATAGCTTAGCCATCCGGTAAGCTTTCCAAATTTCTTTTTTAAATAAAATTCAAGGCCGAACGCTTTTCCTTTACCAAAAACGAGTTGCGATTCAATATATTCGTTAAAAAGCAAATCCGCTCCGTTTTCATATTCAACTTGGTTGTATAATTTTTTATAATACGTTTCAACGGAAAACTCATATTGATTATCAAAAAAATTTTTAAAATATCCAATGCTAATTTGGTCAGCCATTTCCGGAACCACAATATCCGTGGTTGGCAGCCATACATCCATTGGCGTAGAGGTTGTTGATGTTGACAGCAAATGAATGTATTGATAATTCCGAGAATATCCTCCCTTAAAAGAACTTGTTTTATCAAGCAAAAAAGTAACGGATAAACGTGGTTCAAGACCACTATACTCGGTTATTATTTCATTTTTATCATACTTTTTTGAACCAATCGGTTTATTGTTTTTAGTATATGTATAAACCGTTCCCGGCCCTATATTTAAGTATGCGGAATATCTAAATCCGTAATTTATTTTTATTCTATATGTTAAATTCAACTCATGCAAACAATATGCCGCAAGCTCAATACCGTATTTATTTTCCGCTTTATAAGAATTTACAATTGAACCGGAACTTTCTACCCTGCCCGGAAGAAACGTGTGATAATATCCTATAAAACCGAAACTAAATCTATTTTTCGAATCATAAAAATATTGGAAATCAGTTTTGAGGTTTATATCTTTTATACCCGATTTGATATCAAAATTATACTCCTTATCAAGAATGGAAACAGTATAATCATAATCGCTAAATATCAACGAGGTATTTAAAAAAAGTTTTTCGCTAAAAAGATGATTCCATCTTAAAGTTCCGGCAATATTACCCCAATCAAATCCGAATTCGTTTTTTAGTCCGAGAACATCTCTTCCCAAATAACCGGAAAAATATATTTTGTTGTTATTGTTCACCGAATAATTTGCTTTAATATTAAAATCGTAAAAATATATTTTGGAATCTTTTATAGTGGGGTCATTAGCAAGGGGGAGAAAAATATCGGCATATGTTCTTCTGCCGGTAATTAAAAACGAACCTTTGTTTTTAACAATTGGTCCTTCAACCGAAAGCCGCGAAGAGATTAATCCTATTCCGCCTTTTATATGAAACGATTTATTGTTTCCTTCTTTCATTTTTATATCAAGCACGGACGAAATTCTACCTCCGTACTCTGCAGACATATTTCCTTTAATCATTTTCGCATTTTTTATTGCATCTGAATTAAATACTGAAAAAAAACCGAAAAGGTGGGACGGATTATAAACCGTTGCTTCATCAAGCAAAATAAGGTTTTGGTCAATGTTGCCGCCTCTAACAAAAAAGCCGCTGTTACCGTCTCCCGCTTGGCTAATTCCGGGCAAAAGCTGCATTGTTTTAATAATATCGGCTTCTCCGAGTATTACCGGCACAGGCTCTATTTCCTTGGGAATTATTTCAAGCGCACCTATTTCCGTTGATTTTACATTGTAATCTTCTCTTTTTTCTTTTACGATTACTTCATTTATTTTATACGAATACGGTTTTAATTCCACATCAAGTTTAACGGATTTATTAAGATTTATTTTTGATGTATAATTTTCATAGCCGGTATAGCTGTATTTTATTGTGTATTTACCTTTAGGCAAGGTGATTGAATAAAATCCGTATTGGTTACTTATTGTTCCTGTTTCCGTTTCAAGAATATAGATATTTGCACTTATTAATCTTTCTCCTGTTTCGGAGTCGGAAATAAAACCGCTTATTGTTGATGTTTGCCCAAAGAGAATTACCGGTAATAAAAGGATGATAAATATAATTTTAATTTTATCCATTATTGCTGTTCACAGCTAAATTTATTTTATTTTTTAAAATAAAAAAAAGGTTATCCAAAATATTTGTTTTTTCCGGATAACCTTTTAGTAAAAATTTTTTTATTATTAATTTGAATTGTGTTTAATTTCTCTAAAAAATATTTTCATTAATTCTTCTAATTTATTCATTTGTTCCGGCGTTAATATTTTTTCCAATTCTTTTTTTATTTCCGCTCGCATCTTTTTTATTAGTTCAAAAACCTCTTTTTTATCATATTTACCTTCTTTAACGGATTTTATTATTTTCATTCTTTTTTCAAATAAGGCTTTTATTTGGGCTTGCTGCTCATTTGTTAAGTTTAATTCCAAAGTAATTTTTTCAATCCACTTATTAAATCTTTCTTCAAAAAATTCACCGTTTTTAATTTTAGTTATAAGCTCTTCATATTTAGCTTTTTGTTCGTCGGTTAATATGGAATTTAAAAACGCATGAAAATCTTCGCGTATTTTTTTTCTTAATTCTAATCTTTTTGTTTTATCTTTTATCCATTTTCTGCCGTTTTTACGAATATTTTCTTTTATTTCTTTTTTTTGTTTTTCAATGAAATTCTTTAACAATGCAATTTGATTTTCAGTTAATTGAAGGTATTCGGTAAGTCTGCTAAAACGTGTTGTAATATCGGATGTAAGTTCGTTTACATCTTTGTTTAATGTTGCTTCGTCGGTAACGGGATTTGTAATTACATTTTCGTTCTTTTCGCTACACGAAATAAAAAGAACTACGGATAAAAGAAGTGATGTTGTTAGTATAAACAAACTTTGCAAATTAGGATTTTTCTTTTTCATTTTTAATCCTCCTTATTATAAATAAACTTAATTACATAATTGTGTAATCGTGAATTAGACAAGTAAAGGCGGATAAAGGTTTAATTTTTGCGGCTGTATTAATTTTAATACCGCCGCAAATTAAGTTTAGTTTTTTGTAGAATCGCTTTCTATTTCTTGTGCTTTTGCAAGGGCTTTATATCTTTCAATTACTCCTTGCAAATTTTTATCGTTAGGCACTTGATTTGCCAAAATGGTAAAGAGGTCAACAATTTTATTATATTCTTTTTTGTTTTCGTAAATATCACGTAAAATTATATACGGATTGTATTGGCGTTGAAAATCTCGAGGATTTTCTTTTAATTTTTTAAGCATTATAGGTTCAAGCTCGGCAACCATTTCGTTGTATTGTTTTATTGCTCCCGCCGAACGATAAAGATTTGAAACATCGTAAAGTAATTCATATCTCATATCAATAACTTTTCGCGGTAGTTTTTCTTCCATTTTGTCAAGTACCTTAATCGCTTCTTTATTTTGTTCGTTATCCAAATAATAAATTGCAAGACGTAAGAACGAGTTTCTATAGTTTTGTGCAAGTCGTTGATGATTATTATTAAAGAATATTGTAGAGTCGTTTAAACCTCTGAATTTAAATCCGGGCATATATGTTTTACTGAAATTTTTCGGTTCTTTGAATAATTGTTCTTTCATTAATTTTTCGTTTATGTAATAAACATTTCTTTTCCCTTTTTTAGGAACAAGACGGAAAGCCATTCCTTCCATTTGAAGATAATCTTCAAGTCCGAGTCTGCTATCGTTTGCACATGTAACCGCATAATAAATAGGTCGTTCCCAATTAGCCGATTGGATAATATCCAACGCCACCAAATCTTGTACACGTACAACTTTTACATTTCCGAAAGAAACCGGATTTTTCATTAACCAGCTTATGCTTCCTTTATTGGTTATCGAAGTATCGGTAATTCCCCATTTGGCAAAAACCGATTGAGGAACAGGAATATGAACAACATGCGGTTCCCAGCGCATTGGTGATATTCTATCTATTTCCGTATCTGTTCTGGACATTGCAACTTTTTTGCTTCCGTATGGGGCGGTGTTTTTAAGTTGTTTAATATACCAAGGTGTATTAAGTAAACTTAAATTGGCAATACGTACATCGCGTCTTACACCTTCAACGTTTTGCAAATACCAAAGCGGAAAAGTATCGTTATCACCGTTAGTAAATAAAACCGCATCCGGTGCAACTGATTGAAGCAAATTATATGCATAATCCCAAGGCACGTAATTTTTGGATCTATCGTGTGTAAAATAATTTGTTTGACGCATTGTTACCGGTACGGCAACTATCATTAAAAGCATAACAAATGAAAATACCGGTTTCATCGCTTTCGATTTTTTAAATTGATTTGCAATAAAATCCAATATTCCGCGTGCACCTATGGCAATCCAAATGGAATAGACAAAGAATGCCCCGACGTAAAAATAATCTCTTTCCCTCGGTTGCGGTTGTTGTTGATTTTGATAGAATGCGGTAAGGTAGCCGAGAAAAATAAACATAACCATAAAAACCGATGCCATTTTCCAATCGCGTTTAAAGTGATAAAAGATTCCAAACAATCCTATTAAAAAGGGAATTGCAAGCAGTTGTTTTAAATTTACTCCGGAATCTTGTACGGTTGAGTAACGGCCTATGTAATTCCAACCAAGATAGCGATTAAACATGTGATTCATTTGATAATTCCAAAAGAAATCCAAATCGCTGCTGTAATTTCTGTAAATGCCGCGTTGATGTGCTTCTTGCGAAAATCTTCGTTTAAATGTAGGAAAATCTCCGTATTGTTCACGGTTCATATAGTAATGAAATTCCGACATTGTTTTCGGATCGTTTAAGTTTATCGGTGTTTCCTGGTTAGCTCTAATCATTATCATTGTATAGGAAGAATAACCCAATAAAATAAATAATGCGGATTTTGCAAGAAGGTTTGTTGTTTGTTTGTCGTTTTTTTGCGACCAGTAAATTAAATACCCTACAACAGCAAAGGTGCCTATAAATACGGTTAAATTCATAACGGTATTATTACCGCTTAATGTATAAATTAACTTTGGAAGATATTTCACAAATCCCGGATAAACCGAAACAAGAATAATTCCTCCGAAGATAATGGGAAGATAAAAAGAGTTCTTGCGGAAAATCTTTTTCCACATTGCTCCCATAAAAACAACCCAGAAAAGCCCTATTAATGTAATAAATCGCAAATCGAATGCTTTATACTCAGCCGATGTAGGTGGAGAAGCCGAGGTTTCGGAAGCCCAAATAATAACAGCAATAATTATTGTTCCGGCAGCTTGCATTAAAAACAAATATAATGTTTCTTTCAATGTTAAATCATCGGTTACATATTTACGGAAAGCAATAATCATTATAATAGGAACTATTGCCAATATAGACATGAGGTGCACACCTATTGAAACGCCGATGAGATAAGCAATCATTATCAAATATTTTTCATTATCGGGTTCATCGGCTTTTTCGTTCCAAACTAAAATTAACCAGGTAACAAAGGCAATAAAAAATGTTGACATTGCATAAACTTCCGCCTCAACGGCATTAAACCAAAATGTATCTGCAAAAGCCAAAGATAAAGCACCAATAGCGGCGGAAACATAAGTACCTACAGCTCCCAACAGTGAATTGTACTGACCTTTATTATAATGTTCAATAAGTTTAACCGCAGATAAATAAAGGAAAAGAACAACAAAAGCACTTGATAAAACAGAGATGGTATTAACCCTAAAAGCTATGTTTTCCGCAAAAGGAATCATAGAAAGAAATCTGCCGAGGATTAAGAAAAAAGGTGTTCCCGGGGGGTGGGGAACCTGTAATCCGTAAGATGAAGCAATAAATTCACCGCAATCCCAAAATGAAACCGACGGCTGGGCAGTCATAAAATAAGTAACGGCTGCTATAATAAAAACGATAAATGCTGTAATTCTGTGAATGTTTTTTTGATTCATTCTTTCCTCGTTAACTCAAATTAAAAATTTTATTTATTTTTTAAAAAGTTCATCCAAACTTTTTTTCTTTCTGTTTACATAGTATTTATCATAAAGTTCCTTAAGCTTTGCAAAAGATATTGAATCTAAATCTTCATCATCTTTCTGCCGCTTAACTGTCATTTTAAAAAACTCTTGTTCTTTAGGTGTCATTTTTCGTTCGTATCTTTGTAAAGATTCTATATATTTTTTTTGTTCTATATAGCTATGCATAGTATTTATTTAATTGATTAATCAAACTTTAAATATACAAAATGTTTTATTACAATTCCGTTAGGTTAAGGTTTGAAGAAAATATACCGTATTATAATAGCAAAGTTATTATTGGGACTAAGACGTGTTTTTTTTATTAAAAAATTTGTGATTTTATTTTTTTCAAAAAATCTATTAAATATGTCAACATCTCTTCGGGGGAACGGAATTTGTTTTTAATTTCTATTTTCATAATTTTTTCTGTCTGTTTAAAATGTATATCTCTTGCATATTCCGAAAGAATATATTCCATAAACTTTTGGAATTTTGTTTCATAAAATTCTTTTCTTTCTGCTTTTGGCAAAATAACAGAGATCTTATCGCGTAAAATCACTATTCTTTCCATTAAAGTAACAGAAGCATAGAAGCGCAAAACCGCAGTAAGAATAAGACGTTCTATAATCGGAGGTATTTTCCCGAATCTGTCAATCATATCTTCTTTTATTTCATCAATATCTTCTGTTTTTATGATGGAAAACATCGCCGTATAATAGCTTAATCTATCGGATTGATCGGGCATATATGTTTTAGGTATTCCCAATTCAAAAAATGTATCAATAGTCGGTTCGGAGCGTTCAAGCATTTTCGGAAGTTCTTTAAATTCTTCTTTAAATTCCCCTTGTTTTAATTCCTCAACCGCTTCATCCAAAAGTTTTACATACATATCAAACCCGACGGTATTTATAGTTCCGCTCTGCTCGGTACCTAAAATATTTCCCGCACCTCTAATTTCCAAATCCCGCATGGAAAGATTAAAACCCGCTCCCAAATCAGTATATTCTTCAATAGCTTGCAAACGTCTTATCGCTTTTTTTGAAATTGATTTTAACGAAGGAACAAGTAGATATGCAAATGCTTGTCTATCGGAACGCCCCACGCGTCCGCGTAATTGATGTAATTCGGCTAAACCGAATCTATCCGCTCTGTTTATTATTATTGTATTTACATTAGGAATATCAATTCCCGATTCAATGATTTTGGTAGCAATTAACATTTGATATTTATTATTCATAAAATCATACAACACTTTTTCCAATTCCGCCGGTTTCATTTGTCCGTGTGCAATTGCAATTTTTAATTCGGGAATATGACGTTGAATATATGCGGCTATTTTATCTATAGTTTGAACACGGTCGTGAATAAAATAGACTTGTCCGCCCCTGTTAATTTCCGAAAGTACATATTCTTTTATCTTTGTTATATCAAATTTTTGAACGGATGTGTAAATAGGTTGTCTGTTAAGCGGCGGTGTGGAGATTACGGATAAATCCCTTGCCCCAAGCAACGATAAATTTAATGTGCGTGGAATTGGTGTTGCCGTTAATGTAAGTGTATCTACATTAGCTCTTAAAGAGCGAAGTTTTTCTTTTGCCATTACACCAAAACGATGTTCTTCATCAATAATAAGCAAACCCAAATTTTTAAATTTAACGTCTTTTGAAAGAAGTCGATGTGTTCCTATTATAATATCTATTTTTCCGTTAGCCAGTTGTAATAAAATTTCTTTTTGAACCGATTGTTTTACAAATCTTGAAAGTACCGCAACTTTTACGGGAAATTGTGCAAGTCTGTCTTTAAAAGTATTAAAATGCTGTTCAGCAAGAATTGTTGTAGGAACAAGAATACCAACCTGTTTACTATCGCTTACGGCTTTAAATGCGGCACGCACGGCAATTTCGGTTTTTCCGAACCCCACATCCCCGCAAACCAATCTATCCATGGGATTATTATTTTCCATATCCGATTTTACTTGCTCGGTTACTTTTGATTGGTCTGGCGTATCTTCGTAAAAGAAAGATGCTTCCAATTCTTTTTGAAAAACCGTATCCGGCGAAAAAGCAAATCCGGGTGTTGATTTACGTTGCGCATATAATTTTATCAAATTACGAGCGGCATCTTTTATTTTTCCTTTTACCTTCTTCTTTGTATTTTTCCACTCATTTGTTCCAAGTACCGAAAGAGAAGGTTGAACCTCTTTGTTTGAAGAAAATTTTTTAATTAACGAAAGATAATTTAAGTTAACATATACAATATCATTATTTGCATACAAAAGTTTAATGGATTCTTGTTTAACCAATCCTATTTT
Source organism: uncultured Melioribacteraceae bacterium (assembly GCA_964617555.1). Lineage (GTDB taxonomy): Bacteria > Bacteroidota > Ignavibacteria > Ignavibacteriales > Melioribacteraceae > 1-14-2-50-31-20. Next base: position 46,117 of record CAZTYP010000033.1, read on the forward strand.
TATTGTTTCTAAACCAAGATATTTTCCTATTCCGAATTGTTCGTGAACTACATAATCACCTTTTTTAATTGAAGCAAATTCCTTTATTTTTGATTTTTTATATTTATTTTTATTTATAAACTTTGTTCTATACGGTTTATTGAAAAGCTGATAGTCGGTAAGTAAAACCAATTTATCTTCTTTTGCTATGAACCCTTCTTTAATCGGAAGTTCAATTATTTTTATTTTACCTTCTTCTATTAACTCCTTTAATTCGTTTTTATAATCCGAGAGCAAATCGAAAAGACGAGAGCTTTGCAGTTTGTTTTCGGTTGTAATAACTATTTGATAATTTTTATCGGCGTAGTTATAAAGTAAATCAAAAAGCAAATCAAAATTTGAATTTATTGTTGGTGCTTGAATAACCGGAATATTAAATCTGGTCTCTTTTTCTATCTCCTTTTCAATTACCCATTTTACATCTTTAGAAAAAAGTTTAGTTTCCGAAATTGAACCGGTGTTTTTCTTTCTCGGTCCGTCTTGAACTGGTACTTCAGTATATAATTCTTTTTTTAATTCTTCATCAATAATATCAACCGTTTTTTTATCAAGTTTTTTCTCTTCTTCTTCAATAAATAACTCATTCAATTCAGTTTGCGAGGCAAAAATAACGGCATTTTTTATATATTCGAAAATATCAGTGTACTCTTTCTCTTTTGTAATTATCTGCGGTGCAAGTATTACTTTTTCGGTATACCCGGACGAGCGTTGGCTTTCAACATCAAAATATCTGATCGATTCCAAAAAATCACCGTCAAATTCTATTCTGCACGGCTGTTTTTCACTATATGACCAAAAATCTATAACCGAACCGCGTATTGAAAATTCACCCGGATTTCCTACATATTTATCGGCTTTATATTCAAACAGATCAAGATATTCTATTAACTCGTCATAATTTATATCACTGCCTGTTTCCAATTTTACTGTGTTTTTATTAAGAGATGCTTTAGGAGGAAGTTTAGTTGTTAGAATTTGATATGTGGAAATTAATATGAATTCGTCTTTTTCGTTTAATGCTGTTATTTTTTCCTGTAATATATCGTCGGAAAATTCATTTATTACAATAATTTTTTTTTCAAGATTAAAAATTGAAAGTTCAACTTTAACTTCGTCAGTTTTCTTTCTATCAGGTAAAAGTATAATTTTTTTTCTTTTATCCTCTAACATTATAGCAATAAAAAGAGATTTAAAAGCGCCTATTAATTTTGATGTTTTTATTAAAGAGGATTTTTCTATAAGTGATTTTAATTCTATAGCGGATTTAAATTGTGAAAATTTTTCAGTTATTATGTTTTTCATTTGTTCTGTTATAAGCGGGTTTTTAATTATAAGTACATCATTATTAATATTATTTTTTTATTTATTTAAAAACTAATATTAATAGTAAGAATGTTAATATGTTAATAAACTATTAATCCTTCATTTTTATGGTTAAAAGAAAACAATTTATATTCCGTAAATGTTAATAACTTTTTAATAAAAAATAGTTATTAACCGTAATTTATAATTTGTTATTTTAAAGGTAGTTATTAACACTCTTTAAACATTAAACTAACAAGTTATTAACAAAAAAAAAGAGAGTATTATGCGTGAAATAATATTCATATTTTTATCGTTGTTTACCGCGGTACAAACAATTTTTCCTTGTACAACGGCAATTGTATCAGGCAAATATACAAAAACAGGAAGACCGTTGTTATTAAAACATCGTGATTCGGGTTTTGAGCAAAACAAATTAATGTTTTTTGAAGATGGTAAATATAAATATATAGGTTTGGTTAATTCCGAAGATAAAGAGGGTAAAGAAGTTTGGGGTGGGGTTAACAGTAAAGGGTTTGCAATAATTAATTCGGCTTCTTATAATTTAAAACCGGATGAAGACACAACAATAATAGCAGATAGAGAAGGAATAATAATGAAGTTAGCATTACAGCAATGTGCTACTTTAAAAGATTTTGAAAATCTCCTTGTTTCATTAAAAAAACCGCTTGGTGTAGAAGCAAATTTCGGGGTTATTGATGCTGATGGGGGAGCGGCTTATTATGAAACTAATAATTTTACTTTTAATAAAATAGATGTTAACGATAAATCCGTTGCTCCTTTCGGTTATGTTATAAGAACTAATTATTCTTTTATTACAGATAAAAAAGACGGATACGGATATATTAGGTATAATACGGCAAATTCTCTTTTTTATGAAGCGGCAATTGAAAATAATATTTCCGTAAAATTTATTTTACAAAATGTCAGCCGCTCTCTTAAACATTCGTTATTGAAAACCGATTTAAATAAAAATATACAATTCAGCAAAGATATTGAAAAATTAATCCCTTTTATGGATTATATACCGCGTAACAATTCGTGTGCAACTATTTTAATAGAAGGAGTTAAAAAGAATGAATTACCGGAATTTACCACTTTTTGGACAATACTCGGATTTCAACTTACATCGGTAGCTTTTCCTGTATGGATAAACGGAGGAAAAGAACTCCCCGATATATTAGTTGCGGGAAAAAACGAAAATGCTCCGCTTTGTGAAAAAGCAATAGCATTAAAGAACAAAGTATATCCGGTAAAACTCGGAAACGGAAAAAGATATATAGATATTTCAAAAATAATTAATAAAGAAAAAGAAGGTATTATACAAAAAATAAGACCTTTGGAAAATAAAATACTCTCTATTACTTACGAGAAGATGGAACAATGGAGAAAAGCAGGAAAACTTCCCAAAGAAGAAGTTCAAAATCTCTATAAAAAATTGGAAAACAAAATCATAAAATTTTATAAAAAAGAATACGGAATATAAAAAGGAATATTAAACGACTAAACTATGCGGTTTGCTTAGCAAAACTATAATAAGTAAATTGGTATGTAAAATAGGAGTATATATGTCAGATAATATAAAAATGTCTTTAACACTTCCCGTGGAAGCAAAAACAGTTTATAATGCTTGGTTTAACAGCGAAGCCCATTCAAAGTTTTCATCCGGAAAAGCGCAAATAGAAAAAAAAGTAGGGAGCAAATTTTTTGCAGGCGACGGATATATTGAAGGAAAAATTGTAAAAATGATTCTTTCCAAACAAATAATAATGGATTGGAGAACAACCGACTTTCCGGAAGAAGCAGAAGATTCTACTTTAACAATTAACTTTGAAAAAACACCCGATGGAACAAAAATAATTTTTGTACATGAAAATTTACCGGAAGGTGATGGAAAAAAATATCGTAAAGAATGGAAAGATAATTATTTTAATAAAATGAAAGAATACTTTGTATAATAAAAGAAAAAATGACGGATGAAAAAAGAAAGTTTTTAACCTGTGTAAAAATTCCGCTTATTTTTGTTTCCGTTACAATTATTGTTAAAGTAGTAGAATTTCTGTTTAATTTAAATTTTGTGAGTTTTGGTATTTATCCCCGTACATTTACCGGATTGCGGGGAATTTTTTTTGCCCCTCTTATACATGCAAACATTAACCATCTTTATTCAAATATACCGACTTTATTCGTTTTGGGAACATCGGTTTTTTATTTTTATCCTGAAATCTCAAAAAAAGTAGTAATACTTATTTATCTTTTTACCGGAATGCTTATATGGTGTTTAGCAAGACAAAATTATCACATAGGAGCAAGCGGAATTTTATACGGATTGGTTTTTTTCCTTTTTTTCAGCGGTATTTTCAGAAAAGACAGACGATCAATTACTTTAAGTGTATTAACTCTTTTTTTTTACGGAAGTATAGCTTACGGAATTTTTCCCGTAAAAGAAGAAATTTCGTGGGAATCTCATCTCTTTGGCTCTATTATAGGTATATTTACGGCATATATTTTCAGAAAAAAAGATGTTTATAAACAATATGATTGGGAAGATGAAGAGGAAGATTTTGATGTACGTAATTTAAAAATATCCCATAAAAATTTTAGGAATAATATAAAATGAAATTAATAGTTGATGAAAATATTGTACAAGGTAAGCAAGCTTTTGAATCTTTCGGGAATGTTCAATTTATTAATGGAAGAGAAATAACCAACAAAATATTAATGGATGCCGATGCTTTAATTGTTCGTTCCATAACAAAAGTGGACAAAACCCTTTTACACAATACAAAAATAAAATTTGTAGGAACGGCAACCATAGGAACAGATCATATTGATCTTAAATATCTTAATGAAAACGGAATAGCATTCACAAGTGCAGCAGGATGTAATTCTTATTCCGTTGCGGAATACGTTTTTTCGGCACTCTCTCATTTTGCCGAAAAAAACAATTTTAAAATTTCCGAGAAAAGTATAGGTGTTATAGGATACGGAAATATAGGAACCAAAGTAATTAAAATTGCAAAAGCACTGGGAATGAAATATGTTATTAACGATCCTCCCTTGGAACGGAAAGGAAAAGAAAATATTTTCTCATCTTTGGAAAAAGCGTTACAATGCGATATAGTTACTTTTCATGTTCCGCTAAATAAAACAGGTATAGATAAAACGGTTCATTTGCTCGGAAAGAATAATATTGCTCTGCTAAAAAACAACGCTATTTTAATAAATGCATCACGTGGTCCGGTGGTAGATAATTCTGTTCTTGAAAAGAGATTACAACAAAATAATAATCTTAATGTAGTGTTGGATGTTTGGGAAACAGAACCAAATATAAATACGGAGCTTTTCAAATTGATAGATATAGGAACACCACATATTGCGGGTTATTCTTTTGAAGGAAAGGTTACGGGCACGCTTATGGTTTATGAAGCATTATCCGAGTTTTTAAATACCCCTAAAAAGTGGAAACCGGAATTTGAAGTTGTTCCGAACAATAAAATAATTATAGAGGAAAAAGACGATTATAATATAATTTTAAAAAAGTTGTTCGAAAAATCATATAAAATAATTGAAGATGATAAAAAATTAAGAGAAATTATAAACAAAAAAGATGCGGAAAAAGATAAATATTTTGATATGTTACGTAAAAATTACCCTAAACGAAGAGAATTAAATAACTTTGAAGCGAAACTGAAAAAAGAAAACGAAAAAACGGAAAATTTGTTAAAGGTACTAAGAGTAAAAATAAACAAATAAATTATGCCAAAGAAAATTTTTAAAATATTGCTCCTTTTTATTTTTATTTACGGAAACACTTATACACAAACAACAAACGGTTTTGTTATTGCCAGATTAAAATACGGAGGAGGAGGAGATTGGTATAATGATCCTTCCGCAGAAGTAAATTTACTTAAATTTATTGAGGAAAAAACCACAGTTAAAACAAATCCTAAATATGTTTTTGTTGATGTGGCAAGCGACGATATTTTTAATTATCCCTTCCTTTTCATTACCGGCCACGGTAACATTCTTTTTTCCGATACGGAGGTAAAAAGATTAAAAAAATATTTGGAAAGAGGAGGATTTATATATGTTGATGATGATTATGGGATAGACAAAGCAGTTAGAAGAGAATTTAAAAAAATTTTTCCGAATCAAAATTTTTCCGAACTACCATTTGAACACAAAATATACCATATACTATACAACTTTGAATATGGACCGCCTAAAACACATAAACACAACAATAAACCGCCGCAAGGTTTCGGTCTGTTTATGGGAAAAAGATTAGCGGTTTATTATACATACGAGAGTAACCCAAGTGACGGCTGGGCAGATAAAGAAGTTCATCAAGATCCGGAAAATAAAAGAGAAGAAGCATTAAGGTTTGGAACTAATATTGTTATATATTCACTATCCGGTGAAACAAACTAACCATGACGGAAACCGAAAAAAAAATAAAAAATATAAAAAAAAGATTAACATCTTTATATAAAAAAATCTGCTTGATAGAACTGCTCAACGGTATATTGTTGTTAACAGTTTTGTTTTTTCTTATATCTCTAATTGTTGTTTTTATTGAATTATCCGGATTCAACTCAATTACGGAAAGAAGAGTACTATTTTATTTGTGGTTAAGTTTTACCGGAGTCTTTACTCTTCTCTTTTTGTTTTTTCCGGCAAGTAAACTTTTTAAAAAATTAAAAGAAACCGATTATGAAAAACTATCCGCTTTTGTAGGAAAACTTTTTCCCGAATTAAAAGACAGTCTTCTTAATGCACTTCAATTATATAACAATAAAAAGGACGGAACCGAATTAAAAAATGCGGCAATAACAGCAAATTTAAAAAAAGCGGACAAACTGAATTTTAACTCCGGAATTTCATTTAAAGTACTGAAAAAAATAGGAATACTTGCTTTTGCGTCAATAATATCAATGTTTTTTTTATTTACATTTTTTGGCGGAATGAAGAAAGCGGCGGAAAGAATAATTAACTATTCTTGCAAATATTCAGTTCCTCAAAAATATTCTTTTTCCGTAATTCCCGGTAATATAACCGTTGTAAAAGGGAACGATGTTAACATTAAAATAATTGTAAAAGGAAATTCCGAACCTGAATTTATAACGCTTTTTATTAAAGATGACGAAAATCCTGTATTCAGAAAGAAACATCTTTTTACCGATACAACTTTTTATTTTCACACTTTTAAAGCCCTTATGGCAACAACTAAATATTATATTACGGCGGAAAATTCAAAGAGTAAAAAATTTGAAATAAAAGTAATAAACCCGCCGATAGTAAGTAACTTAGATATAAAAATAATACCGCCGGTATATTCAAAATTAGAAACCATATATCAAAAAGATAACGGCAATATTTTTGCATTAGCGGGCAGTCGCATTATGTTTAATATTGTTTCAGATAAAATACTTAGCGACGGAGCTCTTTGTTTTGATGATAACAGTAAAACTAAACTGACAATCGAAAACAATAAAGCAAAAGGAGAAATTAAGGTAATAAAGGATATAAATTATTTTATCCTTATTACAGATACAGCGGGAAACAAAAATAAAAATCCGATAACTTATTCCGTAAAAAAAATAATTGATGAATTTCCGATGATGAAAATTATAAAACCGGAAGAAGATATTAATTTAACAAAAACAGAAAAGGTTGCTACAATACTGGAAATAAAAGATGATTACGGAATTTCCAATCTTGTTATACGCCATAAATTAATTTCAACAAAATTCGGAGAACCCGAAAAAATTTTTACAACACAAACAATTCCCGTTAATAAAAAAGAGAAAAAACAGAAGGTTTTTTATACATGGAACTTGACACAACGAATGTTAACGGCGGGCGATATTCTTTCGTTTTACTTTGAGTTATTTGATAACGATGTTGTTAACGGTCCGAAATCTGTAAAATCAAAACTTTTTCAACTTCGTGTTCCTACATTGGAAGAAATAATAAAATCTTCCGACAAGGAACAAAACAAAGCCGATGCAGAATTGAAAAAAACATTAAAGGAGGCTGAAAAACTTAAAGAAAAAATGGAAAAACTAAGTAACGAATTAAAAAAAGATGATAAAAAAATAACTTGGGAAGAAAAAAACAAAATAGAAGAAACAGCAAAACAATTCAAAGAATTGCAAAAGAAAATAAAACAAGCCCAAAATAAAATAGAAAAATCAAAAAAGAACCTGAGTAATAATAATCTTCTTTCAAAAGAAACATTACAAAAATATAATGAATTGCAAAAGTTGTTAAACGAAATGAACAACGAAGAGATGAAAAAAGCTATGGAGCGTTTACAACAACAATTGCAAAATATGAATAGAGATAAAGCGCAACAAACACTTGAGCAAATGAAATTTGAAGAGGAAGCATTTAAAAAAAGCTTGGAACGGACAATTAATTTATTAAAAAGAATACGGATTGAACAAAAAACAAACGAAATAATAAAAAGGACCGAACAGCTGAAAAAAGAGAGCGAAAAATTACAAAAAAAACTGAGTGAAAAAGAAGCTAAACAGAATAAAGAAGAATTAATTAAAAGAAATAAAGAAATAAGTAACAGGCTTAATGAACTTCAAAAAGAGATGCTACAACTGCAAGAAAAGATGAAAGAGTTTAGTGATATGCCGAATGACACAATGAATAAAATACAAGAAGAGATAAAAAAACAAAACAATCAGAGACTGGCAAAACAATCTCAAGAAATGATGCGGCAAAATCAATTACAACAATCTCAAGAAATGATGCGGCAAATATCATCAAACATGAAACAGTTACAACAAGATATGGAACAAATGCAACAACAAATGCAACGGCAAAATCAATTGCAAGTAATGTTTGATATGATGAAAAGTTTAAATGATATAATATCACTTTCAAAAGAAGAAGAAAAATTAAAAAATGAATCGGCAAGCAACGCAGATAAAAACGATATTAAACAACTTCAAAAGCAACAAAACATCTCGGAAGGTTTACAAAAAATATTAAAACAATTGTCCGAACTTTCACAAAAAACATTTGCCGTTACTCCCGAAATGGGCAAAGCCCTGGGCAATGCGCAACGCGAAATGAAAAACGCAATGCAGGCAATGCAGAACGGAAACAGTTCCCTTGCGGTTTACAGTCAAAGAGGAGCAATGAAATATTTAAACGAAGCCGCGACAATGATAAAAGGAAATATGGAACAAATGATGAACGGCGGCAAAGGAGGCGGAATGATGTCTCTGATGCAACAAATGCAAAAACTATCTCAACAACAAATGCAGTTGAATCAGCTAACAAAACAATTAAAGCAAGGCAAATTAACCCCTATGCAACAAGCGGAAATGCAAAGATTAGCACAACAACAAGAATTAATAAGAAAATCGTTGGAACAGTTAAACAAAGAGAGCAAAGAGAACGGAAAATCAAAAACACTTGCTGCGGATTTAGAACAAATATTAAAAGAAATGCGGGAAGTTATTACCGATATGAATACAAAGAAACTTGATGATGGTATAATTAAAAGTCAAGAGCATATTTTATCAAAATTGTTAGATGCACAAAGATCAATAAACGAAAGAGATTTTGAAAAAAATCGTGAGTCGGAAGCGGGAAATACTTATTTTAGGAAAACACCGGAGGAACTTAAATTAGACGAGAAACATAAAAAAATAAAAGATGAGTTAATGAAAATAATAGAAGAGGGTTATTCTAAAGATTATGAAGAATTGATAAAACAATATTACGAAATATTGGAAAAAGAAACGGAAAAGAATATAAAATAAACCAACCGACAACCATGCGATGATTATAAAGGATAAACAATATTATAAATTTTGTTTATACGGATTTTTAAAAAACTTAAGATTTTTCGAACCGTTTTTTATTCTCTATTTTTTAAGTAAAGATATAACCTTTTTACAAATAGGTATATTATACTCCGTTCGCGAAATAGCAATTAACGTTTTTGAAATACCATCCGGTATTATTGCCGATGCACTTGGCAGAAAAAAAACTTTAGCAACAGCGTTTTTAGCTTACATAATAGCGTTTATCCTTTTTTATGCTTATTCGGAATTTAAAATTTTTCTTTTAGCCATGCTTCTGTATGCTTTAGGCGACGCAATCCGTTCCGGCATAAATAAAGCGATGATAATAGATTATTTACGTTCTACAAATCAAATTGAAAATAAAGTTGAATATTACGGACATACACGGTCGTGGTCGCAAATAGGAAGCGCAATATCTTCCTTAGCCGGCGGTGTGCTTTTTTTCTTCAATAAAAATTTGGATGCTATCTTTTTGTTTTCCGTTTTCCCGTATTTTCTGGATTTGTTAAACGTTCTTTCGTACCCTTCCTTTTTAGATAAAACCAATGGGGAGGAAAGAGTTTTTTCCGTTTCCGTAAGTGAGAGATTAAAAATTATTATAGTAGGATTTATTAATGCTTTTAAAAATAAAGAACTTTTAAAAGCGTTAATCAACTCGTCGGTTTATTCGGGATATTATAAAACGATAAAAGATTTTATACAACCGTATTTAAAATCCGTTATACTTTCCGTTCCGCTTTATTACTTTTCCAAACAAGAAAAAACAGCTCTTTTTTTAGGAAGTATATATTTCCTAATTTTTATTATCAATTCTTTTATTTCCAGAGGGGCATTTAAATTGGAAAAAAAGTTTTCTTCGCAGGAAACATTTTTAAATATCACTTTATTTACAGGCTTAATTATAGGTTTATTGGGCGGAGTAATTATGGAAACATTTAATTCAACTTGGGTTGTTTTATTGTTTATCATAATTCTTGCAATAGAAAACGGAAGAAAACCCTCTTGTGTAGCCAACATAACAAGTAAAAGCAACGCCAATATTCATGCGGGAATTCTTTCGGTTCAATCACAATTAACATCAATTTTTTCAGCTATAATTATGTTGCTTGTGGGTGTTTTTGCGGATGTTTACGGGGTGGGAGCCGGAATTCTTATAGGGAGTATAATACTACTTATTCTTTTTCCTTTTATTCTGTTGAAACAGAATAATTGAAAAAAACAAAATTTTTACAGCAATAAACTCTTTAAATAATTTGCAAAAAACACAATTAAGAAAAACAGAATTGTTTCTACAAATTCGGAACCTGCACCAAGCAAATCACCCGTAATACCCCCAAGATATTTTAAACACCAACGTTTCCAAAAATATGCGATAATAAATCCCGAAAAGAAAAATATAATCGATAATATATTTACGAAAAGGGATAAAACAATAATGGATAATATTAAAGAAATTAAGAGATGTTTTTTTGCGGCACCCTCAACAAAAGCCTTTCCTGTTCCGCCTTTTGCACGCGCATAAGGTAAAGAGAATGATAAATATACCATAGCCGAACGAGATGAAACATAAGCCGTTGCCAATCCGAACCACAAAAGATTAATTTCTAACAATTTGACTAAAACAATCCACTTGGCCAATAAGAGAAGAAAAATAGCGATTAAACCGAAAGCCCCGTTGTTCGAATCTTTCATTACCGCGAGCATTTTTTCTCTGTTTCCCAAAACACCCAATGCATCTGCCCAGTCGGCAAAACCGTCTAGATGTAATGCACCAGTAATTACTACGGAAACGAGCAACACAAAAAAAGCAACGGCTTCAACCCATTGAATTTTAAAAAAAAATTGAAACAATACGGCAACGGCAAAAAGAATTACGGCAAGTAAAAAACCGACCAAGGGAAACCAGAACAAAGAAGAAGCAAAATTATCGGTATCGTTACCATAAATCGGAATACGGGTTAAAGTTCTTATTGCGGTAATAAAATCATTAATCATTATTGGAAACTCCGGCGGATTCGAATGTTGCCATTTCATTATAAATTTTTATTGATGCCTCTATAAGTCCGATTGTTAATGCGGCGCCTGTTCCTTCGCCGAGCCGCATTTTTAAATCCAATGCGGGTTCGGTATTAAGAGCTTTATAAAATAATTTATGTCCTTTTTCTGCAGACAGATGGCTATGAAAAGTATATTGTTCAATAATAGGATTAATTTTATATGCCGTTAATGCGGCGGCAGAAGAGATAAAACCGTCTATAACAACGGGAATTCTGTTTGCAGCCGCACCGATTATTAACCCTACAATTCCCGCAATTTCCAATCCGCCGACAGCGGCAAGCGTATTTACGGGATTAGTTAATTTTTCATTATTTTTGTTTAACATTTTTTTTATTACTTCCGCTTTCTTTTTTAATTTTTTTTCGTCTATCCCGGTACCTTTACCTGTAATATCTTTTACATTACATGGTAATAAAGCGGCAAAAAGAGCGGAAGCTGCCGTAGTATTGCCTATTCCCATTTCGCCGGTTGCAATAATATCTATTTTATCCGATTTTGCTCTCTCTGCAAATTCTATTCCCGTTTCAATTGCTTTAACGGCTTCATGTAATGTCATAGCCGGTTTTTCCGTGGCATTCGAAGTTCCGTTTTTTATCTTTCTGTTAAATAAATTAGAATGTTCAACCATGCCGTCAATACCTATATCAACAACGTTTAAATCTGCATCAATATGTCCGGCAAAAACATTTATTGCCGCACCACCGTTAAGGATATTATAAACCATTTGTTTGGTTACCTCTTTCGGATATGCGGAAACACCTTCTTTTGTTACACCGTGATCGGCGGCAAAAAGTATAATTCTTTTCTTTTTTAATTCCGGGTGAGGGGTGTTTTTAATGAGTGCAAATTTCATTGCAAAATTTTCCAATTTGCCCAAACTACCTATAGGTTTGGTAAGAGAGTTTAGGTGATTTTGTATTTGTGTTTTATATTCGGTTGAAATCGGTTTTATTGATTTTAATTTTTTTTCAAAATTGTTCATTTTTTTCCTTTTATTTGTGTAGGAATACCGCTAATCATAAATATTACTTCATCCGCAATACCGGCAATGGTTTGATTAACAAGACCGGCTAAATCTCTGTAATAACGAGCTGATTTGTTTTCCGGAATTATTCCAGAACCAACTTCGTTACTAACTATAATAATATTACCGTTAAATTTTTTTAATCTTTCGTAAAAAGAGTTTATTTCTTTAAAATCGTTTTTTTGGAGACCGTATTTAAATAACAAATTACCAAGCCAAACGGAAACACAATCAATTACAATAATATCCACATCTTTTTCCAAAAGGGTTATTGCTCCAGCCAAATTAAGAGGTTCTTCTATTGTAATAAAATTTTTTCCTCTTTCCGCTTTGTGTTTTTTTATTCTTTCTTTCATTTCGTTGTCGAACGGAATTGCCGTAGCAATAAAGCCGCGTTTTTTATATTGCATTGCTATTGTTAAGGCCTGGGTGCTTTTTCCGCTGCGCGCGCCGCCGGTAATAAAGGTTATTTTATTCATCTGTATATTTTCCTAAAAGATTTAAAGAAGTATTTAAATCTGTTTCGTTAAAAACTTCAAGTGTTAATATTCTGTTAGTCATTTTGTTTTTTTTAAGTATTTGTATGATATAATCTAAAATCTTATGTGATAAATTTGAAATATCAAGATGGTCTTTTCCGTTATAAACACCGTGCAAATGGATAACTTTTGTTTTATCTAAATATTTTTTAATGTATTCTTCAAGCGGATGGTTGTAAAGTTGAATATGTCCTATATCCAAACAAACGGAAAGATTAAACTCATTAAGTAAATTGTCTATATAATAAAACGGATATTTCAAAGTCTCTATACAAATTTTATCGGTGTTTATATTTGCTTTGCTAATTTCGCTTAATGATTTTCTTAATGCCGGCAGCCAATCCGTTACGGTTTCGGAAGTTGCCATACCCATAATATTTGAATTGCCGGTTAGATGCAGAATGTACGCAAGCGGGTTAATGGGTTCCGTTAAATCTATTACACGTAAACATTTTTGTAATGATTTTTTTCTAACTGTTTCATTAACGGAACCAAGAGCAATATCTATAGGAAGGTGAATATTATATGTTAATTGGTTGTTTTCCGCAATTCTTTTCATCTCTTTTATCGTGTTTGAATCGGGCAAATTTGAAATTTCGTCCGATTCAAAAAGAAGAATTTCCACATCGTCAACTTTATCGGCTAAAAATTTAATGTTAGGAATAATATCATCGGGAATAATATATGATGATGTTCCCAAACGAAAAGGAAATTTGTTTTTTAATGTCATAATTTATTTTCCGGATTCATTAACATTAGTAATTAAAAACTTTTTTGATATTTATAATGTATTATTCTGAGTTTTGTTGTTAATCAAAAGCCAAATAAAAAACGGACCGCCAAGCAATGCCGTAATTACTCCTACCGGTATTTCCGCAGGTGCAATTAATGTACGTGAAAGTGTATCACAAAAAACAAGGAAAGCACCGCCGAAAACAATATTAAAGAAAACCAGATTACGATGGTCGGAAGAATTTAAAACTAATCGCGAAATATGTGGTACCATCATTCCGACAAAACCGATAGGACCCACAATTGAAATAACACCGCTTATCATTAATGATGTAGCAAAGAAGAGGATTCGTTTTGTTTTAAGTAGATTAACCCCTCTGCTTATGGCAATATCTTCACCGAGTGTTAATAAATTCAATTCGGTTGAAAGAAAAATAATAATAATTGTGCCGATAACCGTAAAAGGAAGAATATTATATATGTCGTTATATCCTATTATTTCAAATCCGCCCATTAACCAACGTATTATTTGAAACGAGTGTGTAAAGTCGCTAATAAATTGTATAAAAAGGATAAAACCGGAAAAGAAAAAGTTTATTGCAACACCCGCCAAAAGCATTATTCCCACCGAAAGCCCTTTTTTTAACATTGATAAAACATAAACAAAAAAGATTGAAAGCAATGCACCGAAAAAAGCAAAAAAAGTTTGACCGTCAATTCCGAAAAGCGAAAAAAGAAGACCCGTTTTAATATATAAAGCGGCACCGAAAGCGGCTCCGCTTGAAACCCCCAGTGTAAAAGGGGTTGCAAGATAATTTCTGAACATAGCCTGAAAAACCATACCGCCTATAGCCAGAGCTGAACCGGCAATAAAAGCGATAAGAACGCGAGGCACCCTAATTCTCCAAAAGATATTGTTTTGTACATTATTCGGGTTAAATTGCAAAATTGTATTTAACGAAATTTTTTCCATTCCGAAAAAAGGGGCAAATAAAACTATACCGATTGAACCGAGAGTAAATAAAATTATTATGGTCTTCTTTGTCATTGTTTTATTACCTCCGGTAAAACAATTTTTTTATTATTGTCGGGATGAGTAATAAAAGTAAATTTTTTTTCATAAACATTTTCCAATGTTTTTTCTTGCACTATGGTATCGGCAGAGCCGTAATAAAAAAGTTTTCCCTCTTTTATTACTGCAATTTTATTGCTGAATAAAATTGCATTATTGATGTTATGTGTAACAACAACAATTGTTTTATTTAATTGCGAGTGAATTTTAATAAGAATTTTGTAAATATCTTCTTCGTGTTTTGGGTCAAGGAATGTTGTAGGTTCGTCCAATAGAATTATTTTACCCCCTTGTGCAATAGCGGCGGCAATAAAAATCATTTGCCGTTCACCTCCGCTTAGGGTGTTTAATTCTCTGTTTGCAAGATGTTTGGTTGATGTAAGCTCAAGAGCTGTTTCCACTTCTTTTTTATCGTTTGCCGTGGTGGATGTAAATCTGCTTAAATGCGGATAACGGGCAAGATAAAGAAATTCTTTTACAGTAAAAGAGAAAAGGTGTTCACTTATTTGCGGTACATAACTTATTTGTTGTGCAAGTTCTTTTCTGTTTAATTGTTCAATCGGAATATTATTAAAGAGAACAGTTTTTTGCGGAGGGGTGTTAATACCGATTAAGCATTTTAACAAAGTTGTTTTACCGCTTCCGTTAGGTCCAATAACGGATAAAAAATCGTGTTCATAAATTTTTAAAGAAAGAGAATTAAGAATCTTCTTTTTTGTAAAAGAAAAAGACAAATTTTTTATATCGAAAACAACTTTATCCATTTTAATTAAGTTCGCTTATATTAATTTCGGGATGAATTGCTTTTACCAAATCTTGCAATAACAGTACAAATCGAGGTCCGGGAATAACGGTGTAATCTCCTGATAAAACGGTTATCCGTTTATTTTTTATTGCATCAATATTTCCCAAAGAGTTCCATTCGGCTGTCAGAATTTTTTTTGTTAGATTGGTTTTTCCCAAGTTAGGCACCAAATCAATTATTATGTCGGGGTTTAAATGTATTATTCCTTCAGCGGAAAGTAAGGGAAAGTCAAGTGTGCTGTTTGCATTAAATGCATTTATTCCTCCGGCAAGCTCTATTAATTCGTTGAAATATGTGTTTTTTCCGGCAATGTAAACATTTTTTAACGTACCCGAGCCTATGTTGCGACCAATAGAAACAAGGGTTCTAACCGGTTTTAAATTTTCTGTTTTTGCTCTTACGGAAGAAATAACATGCCGTAATTCGGTAATTAATTTTTTTGCGGGGTTTTGAGCATTACAACTATCTCCTATTATTTTTATTGACATCAGTATATCCGATATGTTTTTATTGTTTACAACCAGATAGTGGATATTTAATTTCTCCAAATAACTTTTTACATTTTCGTGTTCCGGCAACAGTATTACAATATCGGGACGCAGAGCGGCAATAGCTTCGTAGTTTGGATCTATGTAGCCGCCAATTTCTTTTATCTTTTTTACTTCCGGCGGATAGTTACAAAAACGGGTTCTTCCTACAACCTTATTACCTAATCCCAATGCAAATAAGGTTTCGGTTACATTTGGGGAAAGCGAAATAATTCTTTTAGGTTCTTGTTTCTTTTTTTCTTTTTTTATTATGGTTGAGGAATAATCCAAAGATATAATGGCGATAATTCCCGCGATTATAATAAAAGGCAATATGTAGAGAATCTTTTTTATTTTTAATCCTTCTTATTTATGGTAGTTGTTCTTATCGTAAAGATAAGAACAACTATTGTTAAAAAAACAGCTCAAAATGTTTTTGGCTTTATTTATAATATCTGTAAACGGCAACCGCACTGCTTCCGTTGCCTACAACATCTGAAGTCCAGGTAATTTTATTTGCAACAACATCAAATTTTTGAATATAACCGTCGCCGCCCCATTTTGTCATATAAGGTATCCACATTACGTTTGCATCGTAATCATAGGTTAGTTGCATAACATTAGGTCCGATATTAATCGGATTACTTTCTCCGTGTATAACCGCATTATCTTCTGTGTTGTATGTATAGAGAAATCCGTTTGTTCCGTTGCCCCAAGCAACGCAATATGCAATTCCGTTTTTTGCAATTTCAATATCTCCCGGAGAACCGCCAATGATAATGGAGTCTTCCAAAGCAGGAGTTCCTGAAGTTTTAATAACGGCGATTTTCCCGGAACTTGTTACTCCAAAATCACCTGTACAAAGAACATGTAATTTTCCATTTGGGGCAAAGGCAAGGTCTTGGGCGTTAACGGGAGTATTAACGGTTGCAGTAACTTTATCGGTTTTTACATCAATTACGGAAACGGAAGCTTGGAAATAAGGGTTTCCCCAACCGCCGTATCCTGTGTTGGCAACATAAAGTTTTCCCTTTTTGTATAAAAGTCCTTCCGGTGCTCGTCCTACGGTAATTCGTTTTGTTACGGTTCCGGCAACCAGATCAATAACTGCAACATCATTTGTATTAAAGCAAGTTACGTATGCTTTTTTATTGTTTGCAAAAGCAATATCCCAAGGGTTATCACCCGGGTTCAGCCCTATTGTTTGTAAAATTTCGGTATCGTGTTTTGGGTCTATAACTTTTATGTTGTTTTCTCCCGAAGAAACCACATAAATTCTGTCGTCATAAATCCTTATTCTGTTAGGAATTTTTCCTGTAGTAACAATATCTTTTACAACGGAATTTTTTTCCGCATCTATTTTGGAAAGAGTTTCGGCAGACCCGTTTAATACGTACAAAGTTTTTCCTCTGTTTTCCACCGGATCAACGGTGTTTTCTTTACAACCGATAATTAATAACAACATTAAAACGGTAACGATTAATAAAATATGTTTCATTTTTTCTCCTTTTTTAGTTAATATGTTAAAGTTAATCCTATCTTTAATTCACGTCCGGGTACGGGGTAATCTCTTACAATTTCATAATTTTCATTTGTAATATTCATAATTGAAAATTTTATAACTGTTTTTACATTATATGCGTTTATAGTTTGCAACATCGTTAAATCAAAAAGATTGTAATAAGGCAATTCAACCGTATTGGCAACGGTAACAAATCGGGTACTTATAAATCGATGGCTTATATTTACGGAAAAGTTTTTATATCCGTAATGTAAGTTTGATTTAACCGAATGTTGAGGTTTGTAAGGAATTATTTTGTTAAAAGTTGTTTTGTCTTTATTTTTATTTAACGGCTTTAGGTGAGTATAAGTTGTTCCTAATTCCAAATTTATTTCAGAAAATTTATATTTTAAAGAGTATTCTTGACCCGTAATTTCCGCATCTTCGTTAAAGGGCCGGAATATTTCAAAGCTACCGAGTTTCCACACAATCATATCTTCAATTGTATAGGCATAATAATTAATTTTTCCGCTGAACTTTCCGTAAAAATTTATTTCCCAACCGATACCGATTTCTTTATTAAGGCTTTTTTCGGGAAGCAAATCGGCTTTTCCTTTAATACGAACATCCTGGTAAAACAAATCGGAAAAAGTAGGAACACGAAAGGACTTGGCAATACTTGAGTTAAAATAAATTTTATTTTTTTTCCCCGCTGATAAATACAATGCAAACGAAGGAGACCATTGATTTTCGTAATGTTCCGAGTTTTTGCTTAGCAGTCTCATTTCGTCGTAACGGAGAGCGGGAATTAAGGCTAAATTGTTAAAAGGTTCGGGTAAAAGAATATTCAATTTCGGATGGAAGAAAAAACCGTTGGAAAAATCTGTAGCATTATTTATTACGGAAAAATCATGCAGCAAATCTTTATCGTTATAATATAAAAACTTTCCCGAATAACCTCCCGTAATAAAAAGGAAATTATTATAAGTATAATAAAAAGATGTATTTATATTGGCAATGTCGGTTTGGTATTTATAGTGATATTGGTAATATAAGTTTTGATTTAAATTGTTTTCGGGAAAAAAATTAATATTTTCCGTTACGTTTTCGGAATAACCGCCATTAATATCAAGCACAAAATTGTTGAATGTTCCTTTAATATTTAAGCCGGCAATTTGGCTTTTATTTTTTGAGCGAGCATAAACCGATAAAGCTGAAGCAGGCCCGGGCAACCCTCTTTCAGCATTTAAATGTTGTCCGTTAATTGAAAACGAAAAATTGTTTTTGTTATAATTAATGCGGGCATAAATATTTTTTGAAACTATATCGGCATTAATTCTGTTTGCTTTTGTTTCGTTTCCGTAAGTGTTAATATAATTGTAAGGATAATTTCCGGCGCTGTTAACGTAATTGTAAGAAACAATATAACTTAAATTACCATAACCGCCAGATATTGTAGGAACAACATTATAATAATTATACGACCCGACAGTTAAATCGATTTTATATTCGTTTTTAAAATTTCTTTTTGTAATAATATTTATTGCTCCTCCGATTGCTCCGCTGCCGAAGCGAGAAGAACTACCGCCCTGATAAATTTCAATTTTTTCAATTACATTTGTTGGAATTTTAGAAAGGTCGGCACTACCGCCAAATTGATTGTTTAACGGCACACCGTCCAACATAACAATCACTTGATTTGTATTACTGCCGCGAATGGAAACTTTTTGAGAACTGCCTGCTGTTCCGGTTTTAATAATTTCTATGCCGGGAATTAATTGAAGTAATTCCCCGACGGAATTAGAGTTTTGTTTTTCGATATCTTTTTGAGAAAGAACTTTTACATTAGCCGAAAATTTCGAATTAATATTTCCTGTAATAACAACATCGTTAAGAACGGAAGAATTAGGTACAAGATAAATATTAATTTCCGCCGGTTGATCTATCATAACGGAAATATTATCAATTCGTTTTGTTTTGTACCCCACATAACTTACAATTAAGGAATAATTACCCGTAAATAAATTTTCAAAACCGAAATATCCGTTGCCGTCCGAAGCGGTTCCCAAACCGGTGCCGTCAACAACAATATTTGCACCCAACAAAGGTTGTTGGGAAAGAGAATCGTATATATACCCGTAAATTTTTTTTTCGGATTGAGCCGGCAAGATTGCGACAAAAAGAAAAAAAAGAATAAATATATGTAGAAATTTCCTGTTCATAAAACCGATGGTTTTTTCGCAGGTAGGAATTGGAACAAAAAAAGCTCCAACCTTATAAAATAAAAAGCAGGAGCTTTAAAAAATTAAAACTATACCGCACCTTATCCCGCGAAGGTTGTTAGTAAAAATTTTTACGGCAGGTCTCCTGGCTTTAAGCATCAAACCTAACAATTGCACCTTCCCATTTCCTATTTGAAACAGTGGTTTTTCCGTAAAAAAAATACGGAGCAATTTTAGTAGCTTATTACAGTAGCGGGGCTGCAACGGATTTTCACCGTTTTCCCTATTATCCCGTAAGGGCACCGAAAAAATATATTATTAAATTTAAGAACACTTTTACAATTAGCAGATACAAATATAATTATCTTAGGGAAGAATAAAAAATTTTTATAAATTAACAGAAACAAACTTTGATGTATGGTTATACTTATATTTTTTTATTTGTAATTATGTTATCAATAAAGGAGTGCATTAAAGTTTACTGCGATGTTTATTTTTGTTTCCCTTTCTGTTATCTATAAGAAAAACAAATTCACCTTTCAAATTTTGCAGTTCAATTTTTTTTCTGACAGAAGAAACATTGCCGCGAAAAAATTTTTCTTCGGGTTGGGTAAGTTTAAATGCAATAACTATATGCTGATTTTTCCCGAATACTTTTTCAATATCGTTGAGTAAGTTTTTTAATCTGTAAGGAGTTTCGAGTATAACTATTAATTCGTTTAAGGATTTTAATTTAACAAGTTGAGATTTTCTGATTTCCTTTTTGGGAGAAAGCCAACCATAATAATAAAAATTATTAATATCAAAACCGGAACCGACTAAAGCGGCAAGCAGTGAACTTGCTCCCGGAACGGGAATAATTTTAATATTATGAACTATTGCCAATTTCACCAACAAAGTTCCGGGATCGGAAAAAAGAGGGGTGCCGGCATCGGAAATTAGTGCCGCCGTTTTACCGCCGGTTATTTTTTTTATTATATCGGTAACAATCTCTTTTTCGGTGTGTTCGTTGAGCGGAATTAATTCTTTGTCAATTTTATAGTGAGATAATAAACGTTTTGCAGGTTTTATTTCTTCGCAAATAATAACATCGGTTTCTTCCAAAACTTTTAAAGCGCGGAGAGTTATATCATCATAATTACCAATAGGAACGGAGACTATGTAGAGTTTGTTTTTCATTATAAAAAAGGTCGCAAGAATGCGACCATAAGTTATTTAACCAATTCTTTAAGTTGTTCTAATAAAAGATGTTTTCCAATCAAAAGTTTTTCGCCGGTAATACGATTTTTAATTTCAAGTAATCCGTCTTTAATATTTTTTTCGCCAATAATAACTTGAACGGGAATACCGATTAACTCCGCATCGTTAAACTTGAATCCTGCTTGTGCATCGCGTCTATCGTCGAAGAGAACATCGTAGCCGGCATCTTTTAATTCTTCATAAATTTTGTTGCTTTCTTCCCGCACAAGTTCTTTTTTCATATTCAAGCCGAGAAGATGAATGTCGAAAGGTTTTAAAGGGCCTTTCCATAAAATTCCTTTTTCGTCATAGTTTTGTTCAATATAACAAGCAAGTACACGTTCAACGCCAATTCCGTAACTACCCATTATTATCGGATGTGTTTGACCGTTTTCGTCCAAAAAGGTTGCCCCCATTGCTTCTGAATATTTTGTTCCGAGTTTAAAAATGTGACCCAATTCAATTGCTTTAAATACTTCAAGGGTTTCGCCGCAACGTATACATTCCTCGCCGGTTTCAACAGTGCGTAAATCAAAATATTCTATGTTTTTCACATCACGCTGTAAATCAATTCCGCCGATGTGATAATCTGTTTTGTTTGCACCGCTGTATAAATTGTTACCGTCTTTCAGTCTGTTGTCGGCTACAATTCTGTATTTAAATCCGACAGGACCAATAGACCCCGCTTCGGCACCGGTATGTTCAACCAGTTCGTCGGGATGAGCCGGACGAATTTCTCCGCCGAGAACGGTTTCTAATTTGGTTTCATTTACCTCATCATTGCCTGACATTAACACAAGTACGGGGTTATTATCGTGAATATAGATTCTGGATTTTGCCGTTTGGCGTTCATCAATTCCTAAAAACTCACAAAGTTCGTCAATACTGTGAATATTTGGTGTATGAATTTCAAAAATTTCTTTGCTCTCGGAATGGCGTTCTACTGAATCAATAACCGATTGGGCTACTTCAACATTGGCGGCGTAACCGCAACTTTTACAATAAGCAACAGTATCTTCGCCGGCATCGGATTTTACCATAAATTCTTCCGATTTATTTCCGCCCATTGCTCCGCTGGAAGCACCTACTACAAAATATTCTATTCCGCAACGGTCAAAAATGTTTTGGTATGCGTTGTAATGTTTTTTATAGGATTCATCAAGCCCTTCCCATGTTGCATCAAACGAGTAAGCATCTTTCATCAAAAATTGACGTCCGCGAATAACACCACTGCGAGGACGTGCTTCGTTTCGGAATTTTGTTTGTATTTGATACCAAATTTGCGGCATATCTTTATACGATTTTATCGCTCCTTTTGCGTGATAAGTCATTATCTCTTCGTGTGTGGGGGCAAGAACATAATCTCTGTTTTTGATGTGAAACATCGTATCGCCAAATGCTTCAACTCTACCGGTTTCTTCCCAGATTTCGCGTGGGTTTAATGCCGGCAAATGAAATTCTTGTCCGCCTATGGCGGTAATTTCCTCGTTAATAATTTCAACAATTTTTTTTATTACTTTGTATCCGAGCGGTAAAAAGGAATAAATACCTGCCGATAACATTCTAATCATACCGCTTCGCAGCATTAAAATATGACTTGGAATTATTGCATCTGCGGGAACTTCTTTAAGTGTGGGAATAAACGATTTGCTTTGTCTCATGTTTTCTGTTCGGTTTATTGAAAAAATTTTAAAACATAAAAATACTTAATGCCGTTATTATATCAAAAAAGGAAAAGTTATCGGATATTTAGGTAATAAAAAATAACGTCGTAAAAATAATATTAGCGATGATTTAAAATATAAGTATCTAAAATATTAAGTTGTTTTTTTATCGCACGGAAACCGGATAAATATTAATTGCCGTTAAATTATTCAATCGGGAAATCGAGAATGGAAAAGTTTTTCCATCCCTTATAATCAAAATGCCACCATTCAGTATCCAAGGGAATAAATCCGTGTTGTTTCATAACGGAATGTAAAAGTATTCGGTTCTTTTTTTGTAGCGGAGTTAAATTCCGGTAATCGGAATGTGCTCGTTCGGTAAAATTATCGAATTCGGTTCCCATATCAAGTTCATTTCCTGCAGAATCTACGAGTGTAATATCAACGGCGGCACCGCGGTTGTGTCGGGAGCCGTTTTTAGGATTTGCCACGTAACGGCTGTCGGGCAAAATTTCCCACATCTTTTTTTGTACGGAAAGCGGGCGATAACCATCGTAAATTTTAATTCTCAAATTATAATTTTTCATAAAATCCTTTTGGGCCTTCGATAATGCAACAGCAACAACTTTTCGTAAATAAACTTTGTTTGTGGAATACAAAATTTTTCCCGTAAAATTATTTGTGGTTGCATAACGTACATCGGTTACAATTGTTGAATCGATATTACGTAGCGGTACAATGGAGGTATCGGTTTGAGCCAAAGCAAAAGAGAAAGAGAAAAGGAAAAAGGAACAAATAATTTTAAATATTTTCATTTTATTCTCCGAATTTAATGTTGATTTATTGAACGGCGTAAAACCAAGCCGGTACGTGGCGGAATTTTAATTATTCCCGAAACAGTTGATATTACGGAAGCTCCCGCGTGTGTATCGTTAACAACTATTTCCCATTTGCCCTCTGGGATGGTAATTTCTTCCTCTTTTTCGGCTTCCGCATTTAAGATTACAATAAAATCATATTCCTTCTTAATTCTAAAACCGAGGGTAAATTTGTTTTGTAAATTCTCCATAAAGCTTATTTCTTCTGTTGATGCCCGTCTAAACTCTTTATACGTTTTACGTAATTCTATTAAACCTTTGTAATAATTAAAGAGGTTTGTATTTAGTTTTACGTGGTTATAATTAATATAATTTGTTGTATTATCCTTGTTGTAGGAATTATAATCAACCTCTCCTTTGGCATTATCGGGAATGTTGTTATTTGTTTCAATCACTTTTGAGCGGGCAAATTCTTGTCCGGCATGTATCATTGTTATTCCTTGGGAAACAAACAAAAACAAAGCGGCAAGTTTATTTAATTTAAGTTCGTTTTCGGATAATTTAATATTGATATCAAGGTCGTTAATTTTTTGATGAGGGGTAATTTTTCCGGCAGCAATTCTGATAAAATCTCCAAGCGTGTAACCGTCGTGAGCTTCAAGATAATTAACCGAATGCTCCGGCTTCAAAAACAAACCGTGTTCAAATTCCGTTGTAGTTCCCTTGATATAGTTTTTAATGTGTTCTTTTGAATTATCGCCGTACCAATTTCCGAAAATCCAGCCTAAACCGTCGATGGGATTTTCTCCTTTAATGCCGTTTCTAATCCGGTCGTTCCAACTGCTCCAACCTCTTCGGGAAAATCCGTGCGGGTCATACCCCCCTCCCCATGGCTCCGCAATCAACACAACGTCGGGATTGATTTTGCGTGCTTCCGCAATAATTTCCTCAAGAGTTTCCCAATCTATTAATTTTCCCAAATCAAAGCGAAAACCGTCAATGTGATATTCCGTCATCCAATAAACAATACTCTCAATTATTAAACGGCGAACCATCGGTGCTTCCGTCTTTAAATCGTTACCGCAAAAACTTTCGTTGGCAAGTTCGCCGCTTTGAGTATAACGGAAGTAATATTTTTTATCTGTTTGTTTTAAGTTGCCAAGTTCGTATTCGGAAAGATGGTTAAAAACCACATCCATAATAACCCCGATGCCTGCTCTGTGAAACGATTTTACCATATCTTTAAATTCTTTTATTTGTCTCCCGTCACTTCCCATCCATTTATGCATTTTAAACTCATTCCAATTTTCGGAATAATAAGAAGAGGGGGCAAAAAAAGCAGCGGTCATATATCCCCAATGATTTCGTTCATAGGGATTCCATGTATTTAAAACACCGTACATCTCTTTATTAAACGGAGATTCCACGTTCCCGAATTCTTGTGCGGGCAACAACTCCACAGTATTTACGCCCAAATCTTTTATATACTCAATTCCTTTCTCAATTAATCCCATATATGTACCCGGATGTTTTGCATTTGCCGACGGGTGGGCGGTCATATCGCGAATATGCATTTCATAAATAATTAAATCGCGACAATCACGTTTAATCCATGTATCGTTTTCCCAATTGTAATTATCCTTAATAATAATTGAACGACGTGGATTAAAATAATCGGTATAAGAAGTAACGGCTTTGGCATAAGGGTCTATACAATAAGGGAGGTTATTAAAATCGGTTTCCGAATTTTCCGCTATTTTAAATGCATAATACCGCCCGATGTTTTTTTCTTGTAAGCAAACTTCCCAAACACCGTCGGCTGTTTTATTCATTTCGATATTAAAAAAAAACGGCTCTTGCGGTGATTTAAAAAAGTATAGTTTTACCGAAGTTGCCGAAGGAGCAAAAAGGCGAAAACATATTTTTTCTTTTTCAGCAATAACACCCAATGGTTTAATGGAAAATTTTCCATTCTCTTCGTTTAATTTATTTATATATATATACAAAAGTTTCCTCGAAAATATTGCTACAATTTGTTTTTCAGTTAAGTGTTTAAAATTTCAATTAATGTGTAAAAAAACATCAGAGTATTCTTTTACCCATGCTGGAAGCAACTAGTTCGGCGGCAAATTTTGCGCTTCTGTTTCTATAATCCAATATCGGATTGGTTTCGGCAATTTCCAGAGAAGACATACATCCGCATTCGGCAATGGTTTCCATTATCAAATGAGTTTCGCGGTAACTTAAACCTCCGGGAACAGGTGTTCCGACACCCGGGGCAATATCAGGATCAACGGCATCAAGATCAAAACTTACGTGTATATGGTCAACTCGTTTAATTAAATCGTTAAGTATTTTATTGATAATTACGGAAACACCTTTTCTGTCAATATCTGTCATGGTATAAACCGGAAGATTAATTTTAAGAATTGTTTCACGCTCTTTAACATCTATACTGCGAATACCGAGAAGAGCAACGTTTTCGGGTTTTACTTTGGGTGCAAATCCTTTTATATGTGTAAGAGCATTGTTTCCCAATCCCAAAGAAGCGGCAACCGGCATTCCGTGAATATTACCGGAAGGAGTTGTTTCGTCGGTGTTCATATCCGAGTGTGCATCAATCCAAATAACACCAAGCGTTTTATTGTTTTTTTTACAATGTGCCGCAACGCCGGCTATGCTTCCTATTGCCATAGAATGGTCGCCACCTAAGCAAAGCGGAAAGTGTCCGTTATCTAATGAGTTTTCCACTTTTGTTGCAAGAAGTTCGGATGTTTTTACAATCTCTTGTAAGTATTTTAATTTTGTGTGTTCAACAACTTGTCTTTCCTGATTTCGGATATGAACATCGCCCAAATCAACAACATTATAACCGAGTTTGGAAAGTTTATTTCCAATACCCGCAATACGTAATGCGGAACTGCCCATATCAACTCCGCGTCTGTCGGCTCCCAAATCCATTGGAAATCCGATTATATCAATTCTTTTTTTATTTTGTTTCATAAAACCAATTCCGAAATTTTTATTAAAACCTAACTAACGAAGTTAAATAATCTTTCCTTAATTTTTTGTAATTTTTATAAGAATAAAAAAAGGAAGGAGCAATGATAGCAAAATTTTTTAAGTTTAACGAGTTAGGCACCGATTATAAAACGGAAATAGTTGCCGGATTTACCACTTTTATTACTATGGCATATATAATAATAGTAAATCCGAAAATCCTGGAAGTTGCGGGAATTCCGGTAGGACCGTCAATGGTTGCAACAATTTTAAGCGCTTTTTTCGGGACCCTTACAATGGGGGTATATGCTAAACGGCCTTTTGCAATTGCTCCTTACATGGGAGAAAATGCTTTTGTTGCTTTCACCGTTGTAAAAGTATTAGGATACTCGTGGCAAACCGCACTTGGAGCAATTTTTCTTTCTGGAGTGCTTTTTACAATTTTAACTATTGTAAAAATACGCGGATGGCTTGCAAATGCAATTCCTCATTCATTAAAAATTGCTTTTGCCGTTGGTATCGGATTTTTCCTTGCATTCATTGGTCTTAACGAAACAGGCATTGTTACACTCGGTGTACCCGGGGCTCCTGTAAAAGTCGGTAATCTTACCGAAACAACCAATATTCTTGCCGTTATCGGAGTGTTATCCATTGCCTTTTTAATGATAAGAAAAATTAAAGCCGCAATATTAATAGGAATTTTAGGAACAACCATTCTCGGCTTTCTTTTTGGAGCAACACCGGTTCCCGATAAAATAATGAGTATGCCGCCGGATATTTCCGAAATATTTTTACAACTTGATATTACCGGCGCAATTACATGGGGCTTTTTTGCTGTTATACTTACGGTGTTTGTAATGGATTTTGTAGATACTATGGGAGTTTTGCTCGGAGTTTCTTTTCTTGCCGGATTTCTTGACGGAGAGGGAAACTTGCCCGAAATTGAAAAGCCGATGTTGTGTGATTCAACCGCAACAATAATAGGAGCATTGCTCGGAACAACAACAACCGGTACTTACATTGAATCGGCAGCCGGAATAGAAGCGGGCGGGCGTTCAGGTTTTACTTCGGTGGTTACCGCTTTTTTCTTTTTAATTGCTTTGTTTTTTGCTCCCATATTAACCGTTGTGCCCGCTTATGCATACGGACCGGCACTTATTGTTGTGGGAATGTTAATGTTGCGTCCTATTACTCAGTTGGATTTTGACGATTTAACCGAATTGGTCCCCGCATTTATTACAATTGTTTTGATGAGCTTTACTTACAATATAGGAATAGGAATGACAGCCGGGTTCGTAGTTTATCCTTTAGCCAAAACGGTTGGAGGAAAAATAAAAGAAGTACATCCGGGAATGTGGGCGTTGTTTGTTGTTTCCGCACTTTTCTATATCTTTTATCCATACTAATAAATATTAAAAATTAAGGGAACTGATATTAAAAACAAGTTGGCAACTCTACGAAATTGTGGAATAATTAGTATTTTTTTTATAAATATAAAGTTGTGCTAATTCCTGATATACGAAATAGAAGATAACAGAAATTTTACGGTATATATCTAATATTACGTATATTGAGACGTTGTGCTTCATTAAGACAAAAATGTGAGAATTTAAAAATTATGTTTTAAAACAAGAATATTGAAAATGAAATGGTATGATAAAATAGCGAAATTCTATGATTTTTTCACTGCTTGGATTTATAAAAAATCAAGGATGA
>CAZTYP010000034.1:0-5636 GCA_964617555.1 uncultured Melioribacteraceae bacterium
AATAGTTACATCGTTACAGCCCAATAAATGCAATGTCCAATTGGCAGATTCCAATAGTTGCACATCTTTTATTGTAACGTTAGAGCAATTAACCAAACGCATCAAAAACGGACGCATATTTTGAGGTCGTGTTACTTGATAATTTTTTAACCCGTTTCCATTAATAACGCCCGAACCGGTTAACGAAATATTTTTTGCTCCTTCGGCAAATATTATAAAATATTTTGCATAAAGTTTATTTGTTCTCGATTCCAGTTTCTGATGAATTTCCGCATAATCGGCAATGTTTTCGCTGCCTATTATAACCGCACCGCTTTCAAGATGAAGATTAACATTATCTTTTATAATAAGGGTACCAACTTTATACGTGCCGCCGGGAATAACAACAACACCTCCGCCATTGTTATAAGCGGAATCAATCGCTTTTTGAATGCTTTCGGTATCAAGTGTTATTCCGTTACCGACAGCTCCATAATTTTTTACGTTGTAATCTGTTTCGGTTTTAGCAAATATTACAGCGTTAAAAAAGAATATTACCAACAATATTTTGAATATGTTCACCATACATCAACTCCGTTTACTTATAAACGAATTTTTCGTTAATGAAAAATATACTTATTTGCTAACTTTTTCTGCGGCATTTCTGATTCCTTGAACCATCATTGCAATATCTTTGTCAGTAAGCCGTGGATGCATCGGCAAATTAAGTTCTTTCTTATAGAAAAATTCCGTTGCAATCGGACACTGATTAGGATCGTATCCCATTTTTGCAAGCCCGGTTAAATGAAATGTAGGTTGATAATGTAAAATTCCCTGAACGCCTTCTTCTTGATAAAGCACTCTCATGAATTCATCTCTTGAAGCACCCAGTTCTTTTTCGTCAATAGCCAAAGTGTAAAGATGATAAACATGTTTTGCATAATCCGCTTCGTGTACTGGAATTATTCCCTTAATTCCTTGTAGTCCTTCCGTTATTTTACGACCTATATATTGTCTTTTTTCAATCAACATATCTAATTTATCAAGCTGAACAATTCCTACCGCTGCTTGGATTTCGTTCATTCTGTAGTTATTGCCCCAATGACCGTTCCAAGAATCCACATCAAAGTGAGAAGGAAGCCAATAATCCAATTCACTTTCTTTTTTAAGTGTATGTTGACCAAATGTCCACTCGGTTTGTTTACTATCCCACGGTACTAAGTTCATACATCTTAAACCTTCTATGCCATCAACAAATTTATCATTGTTTGTAGTTATCATTCCACCTTCGCCGCAAGTTGTAATATTTTTTAAGGAATGGAAAGAGAAGACACCCACGTCACCTATACTTCCGGCTTTTCTGCCTTTATATTCGGCACCGGGTGCATGAGCACAATCTTCCAAAACAAAAAGATTATGTTCTTTTGCTATTTCCATTATCGGGTCCATATCTACCATTTGTCCTGCATAATGAACAACATAAATAGCTTTTGTTTTATCCGTTACTTTTTCCGCAACCGATTTAGGATCGATATTATAAGTTTTAGGATCAATATCCGCATAAACGGGTATTCCTTTTTCTTTTAATATAACCAACGATGTGGCAATAAATGTGTTTGGAGTTACAATTACCTCATCCCCTTCTTTTATATCGAATAACTGTGTTGCCACATGCATTCCGGTAGTACAGTTTGTTACGGCAAAAGCATGTTTGGTTCCACACATTTTTGCAAATTTATTTTGGAATTCGGCAACTTTAGGACCCATTGTTAAGGTATCTTGTTTCATTGCTTCCAAAACCGCTTTTTCTTCGGCTTCGTCATAAATAGACCCCATAAATGCATAAGGAACTTTTAATTGTATTCCGTCATCTGTTGCATAAGAACTTGTAATACCTCCGTCTGTTTCTCCTCCGGTAATGTGTTTTTTTTCTTTTTCCATAATTTTATCTCCAAGATTATTTAAGAATTAAGATTTTTTTGCAAATTTATGTGCTTTAATAACTAATTCCAGATTATGAAGCGCATCTTCTCCGGTCATTCTTTTTTTATTAATAATTGATTCCGCATGTTTTTCTATGACCTTTCTGTATATATTTTGAATTCTTTTAATTTTTATTGTTTTTACGGTTTTGAAGTTATCCAATTCTAATCGTAAGGGGATTGGTTCGTCTTCGTAGCCGGAAAATTGGAACAGAGTACCATAGCTGCGTAATGTTTTCTTTGTACCGTAAACCTCATAACCCAAGTTTAGTAAAATGCTTTCCAATGCTCCACGCAAATCGCTAAACGAAACCCTTATTGAACCTGCAATACCTTGCTCTGTTTTAAATCTGATGAAAGCACCGTTTTCCACATTTAATTTATTTACTTCGGGGGTATATACAGCCGATATTTTTGTTATTTTTTGATTAAGTAAAAATTCCGCCATATAAATGCAATGGCTTCCAACGTCTCCGATCGGTCCCCCCAATTCATCCGGATTTGAAATTCGCCATGTGGAACGTTCTTCTTTTGAATACCCGTAAGGGAACTCCATATGGAGTACAATATCGTTTACATCCCCTAAATCTCCTTCGGATATTATTTTTTGTGCTTTAATATTATATGAATTGTTTACCATCATATGATCAACAGCCAAACTTATTCCGTGTTTTTCGGCCAGACGAATAATTTTTTTTGCATCTGTAATTGTTGTGGCAATAGGCTTTTCTATTATTAAATGTTTTCCGGCCTCAATTAGTTTTTTTGCGGTGGGATAGTGTGATAAATTGTTTGTAGCTATAAAAACGGCATCTATTTTGTTATCATTACAAATCTCTTCAACGGAATTATACCATTTTAGCCCCAAGGCTTCGGCTGCACTTTTTCTTGCCATTGAAACATCGGTTACACCTATTAATTCAATATTTCTTAATTTACCGAATCTTGCCTTGTCAAGAGCAAATCCTTCTTTGGCAATTCTATTTTCCGCTATTCCTCCAAATCCTACTATTGCATATTTTAACTTTCCCATTTTTTACCTTTTTAGTTTTTAATAATTAATCCATTTATTTTACAGAAATAATATCTCTCCGAAAAATTGCGGCAAATGGAAATTCGGTTTGTTGTTAACAATTCTGCTCCATGCCCCGAAATGCGGATACTTGGTTTCATCTCCGCATTTGTAAAAATTTGCAATTCCTTTTTTACCGTTAATTTTTTTATTATAAAATTCTTCAAAAAAACTTTTAGGTATTTTATAACGAAGTGTCCAAAACTCTTTGCCATGTATTCCGTTTACAGGTTCCGTTATTGAGGGAATAATTTCCCAATTGTTTATTTCGTTTTGTTTGAAGTAATATCTTTTAGAGTCTTTCCCGCTTTTTCCAACACCGATAAGAGGCACACCGAGTGCATTTATCTCGATATTAAAATACTCTTTAGAGTGCTCGGGAAAAGGATTAATAAAAAATTCCACACAACTGTCTTTCCAAACATCACTTCCAAATTCCGTATGTTTTATTGCTACTTCTCTTTCATATACTTTGAAATAAAGACAAATGCTCTCCGTAGTATGAAATACTTTTATTTCTACCCTTGGTTTATATCCATTGTTTAACCAAAGGTATGAGTCTTTATCTATAATAGCGGAGGGAATATCTTGCCAAATATTTTCATTATTAATACCGGCATTACCGTATTGCTTTTTTATAATATCATATTTTTTAATCTTCATAAATTCCGCATTAAATTTTTATTAATTATAAATTACTCGCTTTCTTTACCTTTAATTTCTTTCCGTTTTTTAATGTTAACTTCGTTAATTGCAAGTAAAATAATTGCATTGGAATGCCCCTTTTTATAGTTAACCGTTTTCAAATTAATATAACTGATTTTTTTACCGGGGCGTTTGTTTATCCATTCGTAAGCAAAAAAAGAAACTTTCTTGTATTTATTCGGTGTCGGCAAATCAATTACTTTAGTTTCATAAGCATATTTGTTTTGCGAATATTTGGCTTTACCTTTTTTTCCTATTCGATTTTTTACATTCCAGTCTAATATATTTATCCCGTATCTTAAAGGAATTGTAGTTACAAAACCGTCTTCATAAACAATTTCATACCAACCAAGTAATTCCGCCGTTTCAATAGGATTATAAATAATACCATAAGCTTTTTTATTAACACCTTCTTTTGCCGTAGCATGTAAAAAGATTAAACTTAAAATATCTTTGTTTATTTTAATTTTCTCAACTTTTTGAGGTAGACTTTTATCTTCAACGGAATAGGCAACAACACCCGATACCCCATTTTTTGAGAAGCGGAATTTTTGATTGTTTTTGATTGTTTGTTTCCAAAATTCTCTCGAAATGTTGATGCTGTCAATCTCTTTATTAAGTTTGGAATTATAAAAATCATCCAAATCAATATGAGAAACATGCATGGCTGTTTTGCTCGGTAAAATTTCGCCGCTAAGTTCAGCTCTGATTGTTGGAATTAAATTTTGTGTAATAAATACCATTTGTTCAGGCGTTTGATAATGTTTTGACCATAAAAGATTTGAGCAACCTAAAAAGTCGTAAATTAAATCTTTACCGAAATTTATTTCAGTTGTTGCCGCCCAAGAAGAAGGTGCCCCGCCAAGTAATCCTTTTATGTTTAACCGTTCTTTCCATCTAATTATATCGGGCCTAAAATTCCCGTAAACTTGTTCAAAACCCAAATCGGCAAGTTGTAAATCGTTACCGGGTCCTTTGTCTTTTGTTTTACCCCAAAACCAATTAAAAATTAAAATATCTTTCGGAATTAATTCTTTTACTTGCTTTAATGTTAATGCTCCGGGTATTTTATATTTATATCCTGCGGATGTTTTCCAAACACGATGCTCAACACCTCTGACAGATTCCAAAAGATGGTCTCCCCAAATGGCTGTTCTAATCCCTTTTGAAGCCAAAAAATCGTGAATTTTTATAAGATCACGGGCAAAGAGTTCGCCGTAATTTTTACCTTTACATAAATTGCAAACATCTTTTTCCATTCTCCATTCATCGTGCCCCACATGAATTATTGAGGGATGAATTACATCAATATATTCTTCCAATACATCAAAATAAATTTTGTAGATTTCGGGTTTTAAGGGGCAATACGTATCCGGATATTCGCTGTTTGTTATTTCCGCTAACTCCTTATGACCAAACAATAAATAATAGGAATGTGTTAACGAGGGTATTTCGGGAATAATTTGAATATTGTATTTTCGAATATAATTAACAAGTTCGCCAACTTCCCTTTTCTCTAAAATTTCTCCGTCGGCAACATCTTGATGAGAAGAATTTTGATATTCTTTGTGAGGACCTGCAGGCCTCCCTCTTCGTGAAACATATAATTCTTCTCCGAATTTTAACGTGCCAACATTTAACTCAGGATGACTTTCCAGATGCATGTTTGCATTTAATTCAAGAATTATTGTATTAAACTTATATTTTGAAACAAAATTTTTAATAAATCTTTTGAAAAAAGGGATATTATTTCTACCCGGTAAGTAAAGCTTTATACCTCTTAAAGGTAAAATAGGTTTGTCTTTAATTATTATTTTCGGAACTACAATTTTGTTTTCTTTTTTGGAAAATAACTGACGAAGTGATTGAAAGCCGTAAATTGCTCCTTTAATATCCGT
>CAZTYP010000035.1:0-17155 GCA_964617555.1 uncultured Melioribacteraceae bacterium
GGCTATGATTTTAATTGGAAAGTTAAACATAATGCTTCGTTGGGTTTTGTTTCGTCCAACAGAGAAGATAACAGTATTTATAATTATAATACAAAATATTTTTCAACATCATTTACATTAAACAGTTATTGGACACGTGCATTAACAACCAATTTTGGTGTTACTTATTATGATAGTGATATAGATTTTGATTTATATAAATACGTTACTCTTTCTTTGGGTGGAAGGTATTTTATGTTGAATAACAATTTGGAACTCTCGCTTAATTACAGCCCCAGTTTCGGAGATTTTAATCGTCATGCCATAGATCTTATTGCGGCATATCAAATTGTTCAAAATTTTTGGGTGAGAGGACAAATGAGATATTACACAATGCCTGATACAGGAACTAATACCATTGCCGGACTAACTGTAACGTATAATTTTTAATACGGTAAATAAGTGAAGAAAAAATTTGGAAATTTGTTCGCTTGGTTGGTCATTCCCTTTGCTACGGCAATATTTGTAATTTTGATAAGTCAGAATATTATTTTTTCCATTAAACCCCTACACGAACTTGAATTGAAGTACCTTGATATTCGCTTTGCAAATAAACCGGTAAAAGAAATTAAGGACTCTGCCGATGTAATAATACTTGGTATTTCGCAGGAAGATTACGACGTAATTCCTGAACCGTATAACTCTTGGCCGTGGCCACGTTCCTTTTTTGCGAAAGTTGTTTCCAATTTAACTAAAGCAGGTGTTCGTGCCATCGGTATTGATGTTCTAATGGCAAACGATGATAAATTTTCACCGGAAAATGATAAGCTTTTTGAAAAAACAATAAAGAAAACACGTAATGTTATTGTTGCCGGTGTGTTGGATATTGAAGCGGAAAAAGATTTAGAAGAAGGTAAGTATTCGATTAAAAACAATAAATATAATTACCGCAATAAATTTTTTGCTGTTGATAGTTCCGTTGGTATTGTACAAATAGGAAGCGACGAAGACGGAATTTATCGTCGTTACGAACCATTGGCAATTTCTACCGTAAATGAAAAAGTACTACCTACTTTCGGTTTTGCAATATTAAATAAATATTTCGGACTTAAAGCAAATAACATTGTCTCAATTCATAATTCGTATTTTGAATTAGCCGGAATAAAAATTCCTCGATATGATAAATCATCAATGCTAATTAATTATTATGGTCCCAATGGTACATTTAAATATTATAATTTTACCGACGTGCTTGATGATAAAGAGTTTAAAACAAAAGATGAACTTTACTACAATACCGATATAAATTCGTGGGACGATGAAACAGTAGGGCTTTTACATAGCGGAGTGTTTAAAAATAAAATTGTTCTTATCGGTTCAACACTTCCTGAAGACAGAGATTTTCATCCCGTATCTATGGGAGAAGGGAAACGTAAAGGCGATAATCAAATGTGGGGCGTGGAAATACACGCCAATGCTATTCAAAATGTTATTTGGCAGGATTTTCTAGTTAAAGAATCTGGCACGGCAGAAATAATTAGTATTTTTCTACTTGCCTTCATAACCTTTTTTATGTTCTCATATTTTAAAACGGTAAAAAAAATAAACTTAATTTTAGCGGAAATAATTAATCTTTCTTTGCTTGCCTTGTTGTTAATATTTTTTTATTTCTTAGGAATTTATCTCTTCGTACATAATAATTATGTAATTTCCTTTATTAGTCCTATCCTTACCCTTGTTATAGGATATTTTAGTACAACCGCATATCAAGTAATAAAAGTACGTAAAAACAATGCTCTAATTAAAGGAATGTTCAGCCGGTATGTTAGTAAAACATTGGTTACAGAATTACTTAATCATCCCGATAAACTTTCCCTCGGCGGTGTTAAAAAGAATCTTACAATTATGTTCAGCGATATTGAAGGGTTTACATCAATATCCGAAAAAATGGAGGCGGAAGAGTTGGTTGAATTTATCAATAATTATCTTTCCATAATGACGGAAATTGTTTTACGGCATCAAGGTACACTTGATAAATATTTAGGCGATTCGCTTATGGCATTTTGGGGTGCTCCCCTTGATGTTGAAGATAAAGAATTTCTTGCATGTAAAACGGCAATATTGATGCAGAAAAAAATGGACGAACTAAAAGGTAATTTTAAATCCGAAGCAGCCAGAAAGGTTAAAACAAGAATAGGAATTAATAGTGCCGATGTTGTTGTGGGAAATATCGGTGGGCGTGAACGGTTTGATTATACCGTAATGGGCGACGGGGTTAATCTTGCTTCACGACTCGAAGGTGCAAATAAAATGTACGGTACAACATTGATGATAAGCGAATCTACATACTCTAAAGTGCAAGATAGAATTTTTGCTCGTGTTATAGATAAAATAGTTGTAAAAGGAAAAACAGAACCGATAAAAGTTTATGAGTTGTTAGGAATAAAAGAAGATGATGAGGCCGTCAAAAAATTTGAAATGTATCAAAATTTTATTGCCGGTTATCAAGAATATATTAAGCGGCAATTTAATACTGCCGAAAAATATTTTCAAAAATCGGTTAAGGAAAATCCTGATGACAAATTATCTCAAATTTATTTGGAACGTTGTCAATCATATGTTCAAAATCCTCCGCCGGAGGATTGGGACGGAGTTTTCTATTTAAAAAGTAAATAAGCGGGTTATAAAATTGCAAATAAAAAAAATCATAAATATTAATAAAATCAGGCAAAATAAAAGCAAGTTGGTTATCAAATTGTTAGCTTTAATTTTTCTTTCTATCTCTTCCACACTACTTGCAAAAGGTGAAATTTATATTCGTGTTACACAAATCGGGTTTTTGCCGGAAGATTTAAAAACAGCGGTTATTCTATCTTCGCATAAATTGGATGGAAAAACATTTCACTTAATTGATCTTGCTTCAAACAAAAAAGTATACAACGGCATTATCGGCAATAACAAAGGGATATTCGGTAATTTCAAATACTCCTATACAATCGATTTTACAAAATTTAGAGGAATAGGAACGTTTAAAATTGCAATAGAAAATTCCCGTTCATATAAATTTAAAATAGGGAAAAATCTTTTTATACCTGTTACTAAAGAACTAATGAAGTTTTTTGCCGTTCAACGTTGCGGATATACAAATCCGAGTTTACACAAAGTTTGTCATATTGCCGATGCAACAAGTATTATAGATGGTAATCAAAAATTGAATAAACATATTGATGTTACCGGCGGGTGGCACGATGCAGGGGACTATGTCAAATTTTTGAACACTACGGCAATCACAACTTATACATTGCTTTTTGCTTATGATTTTGATAAAAACAGATTCGGATTTGATTACAATAATAATAATGTTGCGGATATTTTGGAGGAAGCCAAAGTAGGACTTGATTGGTTGTTGCGTTTACAAACCGACGATGACAGATTGATTACGCAAGTTCAAAATTTGCAAGACCATACCGTAGGGTGGCGGTTACCCGAAAATGATACCCTTCGTTTTAATCGACCCGCTTATGTTGGAATCGGAAAAAACCTAATTGGAATCTATTCGGCTGCTTTGGCTTTGGGAAGTAGAATTTGGGAAAGTGATGTTTGTTACAGCGAATTTGCCGAAAGGTGCATTGCCGCTGCAGAAAAATATTATGCTCTCAAAGATGATGTCCCTGATGTGGATAGCTCCGGGAGCGGCCAGTATTGGGATAATAATTATGAAGGTAAACTTGCCCTTGGTGCCGTTGAGTTATATGAAACAACAAAAAAAACTTTTTACTTAAAAGATGCAATTAACTTCGGGAAAGCAGCCGGAGCGGAATATTGGTGGAGTTATGGAAATATATCTTCCTTTGCTCATTACAAACTTGCGAAATACGATAAAACTTTTATCTCCCTGATAGGAAAAAGTTTGTTACAGTTCAAAGAAAATAAAAAAGATAAACTATTTGATGAGCCGGTTGTTCTCGGATGGGGCTCTAATGTTACAAGAATTGGAACTGCTATTCAGGCAATACTTTACGAAAAACTTTCGCACAGTGAAAAATTCGATTCTTTAAAAATAAATACACGAGATTTTTTACTTGGTAAAAATCAATGGGGTATAAGTTTTATTACGAATATTGGTATAAAATACAGCAAGCATTTTCACCATCAAATAAGTTTTATTAAACATATTACTTTACCTGGAGGATTTGCTGCAGGTCCGGTTGAAAAAAATTTCTTAAATTCTTATAAAATAAAATTTGACAAAAAAGATAGATATAAAAAATTTCAAACCGAGTTATCATACTATCGTGATGATAGAATGGACTATGTTACAAACGAACCAACTATTTTAGGTAATGCAATGGCTCTTTTCTTTTTCGGTTGTTTTCGGTGAGAAACATTTATTCTTTCCCCCTTTTCAGTTTAAGACAATAAACTCTGCTTTTCTCGTTATGAGACATGGAGTTTTATCTCTCTTTGTTTTTTAATGATAAAACAAAATATTTTTTTTGGTATAAAATTTGCTTAAAACGGGTATCATAAACATTTATTTAAGGATGTGAAGAGCAATGAACAATGGAATTAATTTAATAAAATCCGGCTTTGGTTTAATTGATGATAATTGGGGCGGTGTCTATCGGGGGGGCAGTTATTTACTAATCGGCTCAAGAAAATCCGGCAGAACTCTTTTATCTCTTCAATTTGCTGTTGAATCATTAAAAACTTCCGAAGTATCTGTTTATTTTACTACAATGAGACCTCGCGATTTGCTAATACATTCGGCATCATTAAATATTGATTTGCAAAGTTATATGAACCAGAATAAAATAATAGTAGTTCGTGTTACTCCTCCAAATGATATTTATAACATGTACAACCTAGATGATTTTTTGATTGAATATATGAACGATGTGATAACAATTATTAGTCAATACAGACCATCAAGAATGATTTTTGACGAACTTACACCTTACGTCGGTTTTAAAAACTTAGACTTATTAGACGATGTTTTTGCACATTTATTGGAAACAATAGAAGAAAGAAATATTACCAGTTTTTTTGTTGTTGGAGAACCTGCAACCCGAAAAACCGAAGAAATAGTAAATATATTAAAAGATAATGTTACCGGAACCATAAATTTACATAAATTAAATCAGAAAATTTTCGGTAAATATAATGGCGGCATTGCCACCATTACTCCAAATGTTGGGCATACCGAAGGAGAGTTTGAAAGTGAATATTGGATTGAACCGAAAGTAGGAATACTAACAACTCCTGTTGAAGAGCCGGAACCTGTAGCTGCAGAAGGAAATTTAATGAATAAAGCTCCATCCAACAATAAAGTTTCGCAAACGGAAGAGTTCCGACAATTTACAATGGATAATAGTTCCGAACAAAATATTGAACTTTCGAATTTATATAGCTATAACGATTTTCATCTTATATTAAATAACCAAATTGCTTTATATCAAAGTACCGGACAAAAATTCAGTTTCATTGCTTTTAAATTAGATCAATCTGCACATGTACAAGGGCTTCTATCAATTAATCAGTTAAAAAATGCTATCGGGTTATCTATTAATAACAGAGATAAAATTTGTGTAATTGATAACACAATTATGTTACTGTTAATAAGAACATCGGAAGAAAATAAAAGAAAAATTTTTGAAGCAATAAAAACACATCTTCCAAGTAACGATCCCAAATATTTGGAAGCAATTTCAAAATTTATTTATGGAGTTGAATTAGAAATTAATGATTCCGTTACTAATGCTGATATGCTTATCTCTCAAATTACCAATAACGACAGTAAATTAAATTACGTTTCTTTCAAAGAATTTATACAAAAATGAGTTACACGGTAAAAATATTTTTGCTGGTTATTGTTTTTTCCGTTTTTGTTGAAGCACGTCCCGAAAATTACGAGGCGATTAAACGCCAAGCTATTACCCATATGAAAAACAATAAATATGCGGAAGCGATAGATTTGCTTAATAAATTTATTGCGGCAAACCCTCGCGAACCGGAAGGATATAATTTAAGAGGACTTTGCTACGAAAAAAGACAAATATATAAATATGCTCTTTTGGATTTTAGAAGAGCAATTCATTTGGAACCAAATAATAAAGAATACAAAAAAAATCTTGAGCGAATAATTTCAATTTGGTACCCGTTGTTATATAAAAAAATTGAGGGGCATAAACGTGAAATAGCAATAAACCCTAACTCGGCATTTGATTATCTGGAGATTGGAAAATCTTACAGATGGTTGGAACAATGGAAAAATGCGGAAATTTGGTATGATAAATACCTTGCTTTAGACGACGACGCTTCTCCTGATGAAATAATTAGATATTCAATTATTTTGGCTAAAACCGGCTCAATAAAAAAAGGGGAAAAAATTCTTAAAAAATGGGTGGAAAGATATCCGGACGATTGGCGTTTATGGAGTAGATACGGATATTTTACATTATGGCTTGGAAACAGAAAAAAAGCCGAAAATGCGTTTAAAACCGCTTTAAGTTTTAAACCATTTTTTAAGGAAGCACAAGACGGTTTGGACCTTGCCACTAATAAAGCATATTTACGAAGAAGTGAGCCGAGGGCATATGAACGAAAAGGCTACCCGATAGATGTTGCTTTTAGAAAACTGCGCAGAAATCCTGCAGATTCTAAAACAAGATTTAAATTAGTGTCATTGTTAATAGATGCAAAGAGAATTGAAGAAGCACGAGAACAATTAAATATCCTTAAAAGCGATTTTGAAAATACTGAAGAATATAAAACATTGGATGAACAACTCAGCCGCTTAATGACTGAGAAATATTCATCGTTATTAAATGAAAGTATTGCAAAATTAAAAGAAGATCCCAATAATGCATTATTAGTAAAAAATGTTGCTTCTTATTATAGTCGTTTACAAAAGAATGATGAAGCAAAAGAAATAATTGAAGAATATTTGGCATTAAATCCCAATGATTATGAAATGAAAGAATTTTATGCGGATTTACTTGCACGTGCGGGTAATTTTGCGGAAGCCGGCGATACACTTTTAAGTATTATTAAAAAGGGCTATGTTTCTGATAAGATTGTTGATAAAGCCGCAAATTATTATGCAAACGATTTTGATTATGATAATTCCATAAAAATCATTAAAAAATATATAGACGGAAAACCTATTGATTCCGTAAAAGAATTAAAATTTAAATTAGCTCAATATTATGCTTGGAATTATCAATGGGATGATGCGCGAGATCAAATTGATGAATTATTGAAAAAATATCCGGGAAATAGTAAATACAAATTATTTCAAGCACAGTTAATTGTTTGGACTGTTGACGACACCGGATTTGATACGGCTCAAAAGAACTTTGAAGAAATTTTATCGAAAGAGCCTGATAATTTACAAGCGATGTTAGGTTTGGCTACAGTATATGCTTGGAAAAGAGATTTATCTACTGCAAAAGAACTTATTGATAAAGCGAAAGAAAAATACCCTAATAATGTGGAAATAACACCGGTAGAAAATTTTTACGATGCACAGGTTGCCTTGGAAGATGATAGAAAAAAGCTTGATAAACGTGCAGAAATAGGTGAAAAAGTTAAAGAAGGGGATTACGAAGGCGCACTGGAATTATTTGATGAATATTTTCAGATGGATGAAAATCCTCCTAAACAGGTTTATAAAGAATACGCACAAATTAATACCGCACTAAAAAACTACGATGAAGCTATTTCAATTTACGATCAATTGTTGGAAGAAGAATACGACCCTGAAATAGCATTAAATAAAGCTAATATTTATCTTTGGAAAGGTGATTCTCTCAATGCCCTTAACCAGTTTTTGGAACTTGCGGAAAATAACCCTGATAATTTCGATGTTAAAATGGGATTGGCTGATTCTTACGTGCTCAATCAAGAATATGGTGAAGCGGATGATCTTTACGATGAATTATTGGAAGAAGCAAAGGATTCCGCACAAGTTAACTTGATAAAACAAAAACAAGATATGTTGCCGATGTACGGCATTACTGCCGGCTTAAATACTGCGTTTCAATTAATTATTCCATATAACTTAAGTTTAATCCCTTCATTTGTTTATTACTCCGATAATCAGGAATTAACATATACTCAATACGGTTTAAGAGCTGAAATGGGACTGCTTCGCTATTTTACATTTGGCGGTAGCGTTAATTATACCGATTTACTTTCCCTAACTAATTCGCAACATTTTACTGAATACTCCGGTATAATGTTTTTCCATCCATTTGAGCATTTTTCTGTTGGAGGTAGTATCGGTCATTTAATTATTGAAAGAGAACAAAGAAAGAACATTGGTACATTGGAAGCACGCTGGTTTTCCGATAATTTATTACTTAGAATAGGATATAAAGATACGGACACACGGCTTTTTCTTTTTTCTCCTTACTTAATAAATTACAATTTAGATGCATATATTTATCACTTTTCATGTAATTATAAATTGAAAAATAAATACAAATTTCTTTTATTTTATCAATATTTTGAAATTTCCGATAATAACAGAGGTAATGATTTAAGATTTAGATTGGGAAGAGCTTTTCAAGAAAATGTTTATTGGGGATATGAATTTTTCTTCTCAGATTTTGCCTTTACCACAGGGTTCTATTACTCCCCTCAGGAATATTCTACTCACTCAATTTGGGTTGACTATGAATACAAAGAGATAAATAATCTTAACCTAATTTTAGGGGGCGAAATCGGTTATGCTCCTTCGGTTGATTATATTGTTGGCTATTTGTTTGCGGATGCCAATTACAAAGTATATGATAATTTGTCTCTTAACGGTAGAGCAACATTCGGGCAATCCTATAGATTTGATAGTACTTACAGATATATTTCTGTTTTCCTTTCCGCTTTCTGGAATATATGGTAAAAAAAAGTATTTTTTTTAGTAGTTTTAAATTGTAAACAATTAGGATTTTGCTTTGAAAAAAATAATAGTACTATTAATAATTTTTTTTCTGTTCAGTACAATTTTTGCTAAAAAAAATCAAATTACCAAAATTGGTAAAGATATACCCATAACAGGTAATATTGAGCAATTAAAATATTTTTTTGATGCTCTGGAAAAAACAAAAAATGAAAAAATTAGAATTGCTCATTACGGCGATTCTATAATTTGGGGAGATATTATTACCGACAATCTTAGAGTTTATTTCCAAAAAAAGTATGGCGGGCATGGAATAGGGTTTATTTCATTATGTAATGATGATCTTTCCGCACGACAAACAATTATTCATAAATTTTCAGATGATTGGAGCTGGGCATCTGTTTTTACCAAAAACAGAGAACATTATCCGATTGGTATAGCAGGTATTGTTGCAAAAGCCGGAGCAAAAAGTAGTGTTTATTTTGAATCAAGAAAAGTTTCTCCGGCTGTAGATTCTTTTTCTGAAACAAAACTATTCTATTCTAATGTTTCATCCAATGCCAAAGTTAAATTTTCAATTGATAATAAGGATTTTAAGACGCTAAGATTATTAGCAACTGCAGACAAATTGGCGGTAACGGAATTATATAACGGTAAAGAAGCAAAAAAAATAAATCTTGAATTTATTAATGCAAAAGGTGGTTTTTTTTACGGAATTACTTTAGATGGCGGTAATGGAATTTATGTTGATAATTTTTCGTTTAGGGGTAATTCCGGAGTCTCTTTACGTGATATAAATGATAAACTCCTTCCAGGATTTGCTTCTAATTTAAATTACAAATTATTTATCTTACAATTTGGTGTTAACGTTGCCGCTTCCGGTAACGTAAAATATAAATGGTACGAAAGACAAATGTTGCATGTAATAAAAAAAATAAGAAAATATTTCCCGAAATCCTCAATTTTGATCATTTCTCCGGGAGATTTAGGCCAAAAAAAAGGGAAAAAAATTATTACACATCCTGAAATTAAAAAATTTGTTAAAGCTCAAGAAAGAATTGCAACCAAAGCACAAGTTGCTTTTTGGAATATGTTTCAGGCAATGGGAGGGAACAATTCTATTACCCGTTGGGTAAATGCAAGCCCTCCGTTAGCTTACAAAGATTATTGTCATTTAACATGGGAAGGTGGTGAAGTTATTTCTACAAAATTACTTACGGCGTTATTTAAAGTTAAATCTAAAATAAAATAAATAATTATATCTTTTATATGATTTTAAGATAAATTCTTGTATCATTTTGAGCCGTTTTTTATATTTTATTACAGTTAATATTTTCTCTCCGTTGTTTTTCTCTGTTTTTAGCCGATTTCCCATGCTTTTTCTGGCACTATTTTTGCTCTTTCGGTTGTAAAATGTTTCTTTGGTAAAATTGGATATTTAAGTGTAAATAAAATGAATACAGAAAGAAATTACAGATATCAAATTGAATTGGATAACCGAGAGGTTGCTTCGCCCAAACGTGATGAAAAAAAGGAGAAGTTAAGAGTTATTTTTATTACAGGGCTTCTTTCCCTTATTTTAATAGCAATTATTCTATATACTTTGCCTTTAACGGTTCTTTCGTGGGAAGGTGTTGTTGTTTATGCTTCTATAGTTTCTTTGGTAATTTTTCTTTTTATTTTATTATTCAGATATTTTGCAATTTTATTTTTGGCCTATTTTTATATAACAAAATATACTGTTGAGTCAAAATCCGATTTTACACCATTTA
The DNA here is from genome assembly GCA_964617555.1 of uncultured Melioribacteraceae bacterium. Lineage (GTDB taxonomy): Bacteria > Bacteroidota > Ignavibacteria > Ignavibacteriales > Melioribacteraceae > 1-14-2-50-31-20. The sequence continues at coordinate 10,651 of CAZTYP010000035.1, forward strand.
TTTCCATAATTATTCCGGCATATAACGAAGGTGTAAATTTAAAAACATCTGTGGAATCATTACTAAAATTAAATTATCCTAATTATGAAATAATTATTGTTAACGATGGCTCTACAGATAATACAAAAGAAATAGGCGAAAATCTTGTAGGAATGAGAACGGGAAAAATATCTAAAGTAAAAGTTTCTTTAATAAATAAACCTAACGGCGGAAAATCTAAAGCATTAAATGCCGGTATTCAATATTCCAAAGCAGATTTTATAGTTTGTATGGATGGAGATTCTGTTCTTACCCCCGATACTTTACGTAATGCCGTTGTTCATTTTGTTGATCCTAACGTTGGGGCTGTTGCAGGAAATGTTAAAATTGCAAACAGGAAAAAATGGTTAACTGATTTACAAGCCTTGGAATATGTGGAAGGATTAAATTTGGCACGTTCTGCTCAAGGTTTTATAAGATTAGTAAATATTATTCCGGGCCCGATAGGAATGTTTAGAAAAGAAGCTCTTAAAGATGTGGGATATTATGCAAGTGATACATTTGCGGAAGATGCCGATTTGACATTAAAAATTCTTGCCGTCGGATGGAAGGTAAATTATGAACCTAATGCACAGGCTCTTACGGAAGCTCCTATAAAGCTACATCAACTCTTAAAACAAAGATATCGCTGGACGCGCGGAATTTTACAAGCCATCAGAAAACATAAACGCCATTTAATTAATCCGACAATAAATTTTAACAATACATTGGTGCTTTGGGGTATGCTTTATGAAGCACTTATTTGGCCGGCAATGAATATTTTTGCTAATCTCTTTTTTATCTCCGTAGCAATCTTTAACGATATGTCCAGTTTGATTTTTTATTGGTGGGTTAGTATAGCACTGCTGGATTTTATGTCTGCGGTTTATTGTATTGCCGTCGAAAAGGAAGAATTTCGCCTCGTTCCTTGGGCTCTAATTTACAGAATGGTTTTTGTTTTGGTAATTGATATTACAAAAGCAATGGCAACAGTTGAAGAATTCTTAGGGTTCGAAATGGAATGGGGACACTTGGAACGTGTAGGTTTAGGAAATAAAAAATAAATTTTAATACGAGGTAAAAAATGGAACTAATTCCAATATTATCATTAATTATTCTTGTAGCAACAATCTCTACATTTATACTTGCTATAGGTGCATATATCCTTTATAAAATTAGAGAAAGGAAAGGAAAGAAAGGTGTTGCAGGGCAGCCAGATACAATTGAAGCTGAACTTGTTACCCCGACAAAAGTTGTTGCGGAAACACGCACTACGCTTACCGGTGAACCTATTTATACTACTGCTACCGAAAGAGAAACAAGGTTGCGTCCTACTTTTGTTCCCCCGCGAGAAACAAGAACAAGGACTACACGCACAAATATAACAACAAGGTATACTGCTCCTATAACAAAAGAAAATATTGAACCCGAGCAATATACATCCGCACAAAAATTTAAACGATATACTACCAATACTAACGTGGGAAGTAAAGTAAGAGAAACAAGAAATGAGGAAAGCCTTAAATGGCGATAAAAAATAAAAAATATGGTAATAAAAAAAAGGAAACCGCTTCTGAAGAAAAAAACACGGCAATAAATGGACTGCGGGTAAATTATTTCATTATTTTATTAAGTGGTCTGGTAATACTTATTGCTTCTATATTAACTTTTTTGTTAATTATAAAAAATGTTTATGGTAACTACAAACTTTCGGAAATTCTTCCCACAAAAGAAAATCTGGAACAATACCGTTATAACGAAAAAGTAGGGATTTTATTTTCACAATATACTGCCAATATGTTGGGGGATGATGTTAATTGGGTACAAGATAATATTGATACATGGAAAACATTTTTGAAAAATTTAAAAATCAAGAGTGAAATTTTTACTGATTTGGATCTGGAAGAAGGGAAACATTTTAAATATAATTTAATTGTACTTGCAGGTACAAAATCTCTTAGTGATAGAGAAATGATGGAATTGAAAAGGTATATTGATGCCGGAGGCTCGGTGTTGGCTACCGGTAGTATTGGTGCTTTTTCCGACGAAGCAAAATGGCGTGGATGGGATTTTTTCAAAGAAACATTCGGAATGAAATTTACCAAAGAACTTACACCCGATGAAATATTGAAAAAAACGCACACTTTCAGAGGCAATTTAACTCTTACTGCCGGTATTCCTACAGGATATATAATTAATATTGCTACTTGGGACAGACCCATTTATGCCGAGGTACTTGAACCTCGTACAACTCAAGTAAGTTATTGGTACGATTTCAGAGGCGAAAAAGGACTGGTTGATGAACAAATAAAAAAAAGTGCGGGTATAGCAAACGGAACTTACGGTAAAGGAAGATTTGTTTGGTACGGTTTTGAACTTAACGCTGTGGTAGGTTCAAACGAAGATTATATTTACCTCGGAAAATTAGTAAAAAACAGTATTGATTGGTTAACTTATAATCCTACCGCATATGTAAAAGATTGGCCTGAACCATACACGGCGGCGGCTATATATATTCCTACAATTAAAGATAACCTAAATAATTTGAATGCCGTTAAAAAAACATTTAAAACATATAATTACGAAGGCATTATTATTATGGAAGATGCCTTGGCTCTTAAATATCCTAAACAAACTGCAGATTTGGCTAACTACGGAGAAATTTTACCTATGATAGATTTGGGTTATGTTTCTTCACGTGCGGATATTGATACGGAATTAAATTCCAAAGAAATTCAAGAAGCTGATATAACTTATGTAATTGATTCATTAAGTAAAATATTAAATAAACCAATTAGTGGAATTTCTCCATACTTTGGCTTTTATAACCAAGCCACTTTGGATATAATGGCTAAGCATAATCTTAAATTTTTATTTACTGATTCTCTTACGGATCGTTCTGTACCACAGCTATTGGTTCAAAACGGTAAAGAGATTTTTATAATTACAAATACCTCCAGAGACGATATCGTTGTTATGAAAGAATTTGGATTAAAAGATGCAAGATTCCAAAAATATACATATTTTGAAGATATAGACCGTGTAATTTTTGAAGGTGGTTTATATGTTCTTAAAATTCATAATAATTTACTCCTAAAACCTGAATACAGAAGTATTTTTAAAGATATTTCAAATTATATGAAAAAGAAAAATGTTTGGCTTACTTCTGTTTACGAATTACTTAATTGGTGGCAATTAAAAAGCGGAGTGGAATTACGCTACGACAAAAGAGGAAAAAGAAGAATTGTAGTAGAAGTTTCCAATCATAAGTACGATTTTGAAGAAGATTTTACAGTAAGGGTAAATATTAATAAAGCGATAAAAAACATAAAAATTACTACTGACCTTATTCATACACCTATTCCGGAATTTGATTTTGATGAAGAAAAACAAATATTATATTTAAATATTAAAAATTTAAAAGCTGATGAATCCAGAACCTTTTTTGTAGATTTTGAAAACGTTAATAAATTTACTGCAAGCGAAAGAATGGTTTTGCAAGCAAAACAATCTAAGAATAATAATGATTAAACTTTTAATTAAATATGCTTTTATTTTAATAACGGTATTATTATTTAACGGATGTGTTCAATCCGTGGAAAACCCTTATAACGGCGGGAATAATTATGGCAATAAGCCCGTTATTAATATTGTTAAACCTATTTCCGGTGATTCTATTAATATGGGAATAACACAAATTAGTTATCAAGCTACCGACTATGACGGGGGTCCCGGATTAAAACTGTTTAACTTGTTAGTTAACGGTACATATATCCAGTCTTTTTTTCAAAATGAAGACGGAACAAATCCTGATATATTTTTTAACACTGATACATTGGAAAAAAAATTAGGAATAAATCCGGCAAACTGGCCTGACGAGATTTCCTATATGGTTACAGTTGTTAACAAAAACGACGAGGTAGGCAAAACTCCCTTGATTGACAGTATTTATGTTAGCAGAGTACCGGTTGCACCATGGAACTTAACATTAACCAGAATTACTGATAAATCATTTAATCTTTTTTGGGATGATAACGCCTCTAACGAAGTTAAATATGAAGTTTGGAGGCAAGACGGTAAAAATAACGCATTTTTTCATCTTAAAGATCTTCCTAATAATACCATCAGTACTAATGATGTTGTGAATACGGATTATATCAATTACGGATATAAAGTAAGAGCAGTTAACGGTTTCGGAGCATCGGCCTTTAGTAATATAGTTTACTCCAGCGGGGCCAATGGAGGTGATGCTCCTTCTAACTTGGTTGGTGAAGCTCTGGGAGCCTCATCAATACATTTAACATGGCAAGATAACTCTGAAACGGAAGATGGCTTTATTATTGAACGAACAAATCCTGCTACCGGCAAATTTGAAAGATTGGCTGTTTTACCGAGAAATACAACTGAATATTTTGATAGCGGTTTATCACCTTTAACCACGTACAGTTATAAGGTCGCTTCTTATAAAACCTCTTCAATTTCAGCATATTCCAATATTGTAATAATTTCTACATATAATAGGGATGTTGCTCCGCCCGCAAACTTAAAAGCAGAATATAACCCTGCACAAAGAGCTGTTATTGTTACTTGGGATGATAATACGGTTTATGAAACCGGAACCATTATTGAACGCAAAGAAACTATCAACGGAAAATATCAAACAATAGGTAACACTGCAACGGATGTTAATACCTTTACCGATAATGATATTGTGGAAAACAAACTTTATTATTATCGTGCAAGATTTACAACAGTTGAAAATTTTAAAACAACTTATTCCAATGAAGATACTGTTTATATTTATGTTGCACCTCCTACAGCACCATCTAACTTGAATATTATTAAATTTTCCGATACAACTTATAGTTTATGGTGGGAAGATAATTCCAACGACGAAGAAGGTTTTGAACTTTGGAGGAAAGCCGGTAACACGGGAACATATGTATTATACAAGAAACTTTTACCCAATACAACTGCATTTAACGATACGGTATTAAGCACGGTGGTTTATTATTATAAAGTTCGTGCTTTTCGTAATCCTGTTTACTCTACGTTTACTAACGAAGTAAATACTGTTGAGGGAAGTTTAACTGAATTCCCGGCTCCTTCAAATCTTAGTGCAATAGTTAAAGGAACACAAATACAATTGAATTGGAAAAATAACGGCAAAGAAGAATTACAAATTATTGTTGAAAGAAAATTTGTTACGGAAACAAAATACAGAGAGATAAAAAGACTACCTCCGCAAACAATAACTTGGACAGATACGGATGCTGCAATAACACATAATACTACTCTTTATTACAGACTTAAAGCGAAATATTCGCAAGGAGAATCAAGTTATTCGGAAGAATTAACAGTTTATGTACCTTAATTTTTTAGGTAATTATTATGGAACACAATAGCGAAAATAAAATGGAAAAAAACGTATTAACTCATATTAGAATCAATACAGATGAAGTTTACGATTTTGTTGAAGATAAGTCGGTTTTAGATATTTTAGAATTTATTAAACAAGCATATCCTTTTACATTTATCGGCCGGCAAAAATTCAAAAGAAAAATAGAACAACTTGATTTCGAGTTTTGGATTAAAGATGCTGACGGAAAAATTGTAATTGTTAACGAATTGTTTGCAAAATCTTTGGGAGTAAAAGTTTCTGAAATTGAAGGAAAATCAATTTCAAATATTTATAATAAAGAAGAATTGGAGTTAATTAAAAATATTACTTCATATATTTTAGCAACCTCCAATTCGGTTATTTATGAAACATTTTCCAAAAAAAACAAAAAAGAATTTTTTCAAACAGTTGAATTTCCTATTTGCGATATTGACGATAATGTTGTTGCAATAATTGGTTTTAAACAGAAAGCATTTAATCCGGAAGAAATAGTTAAAGGTAAAGATTTTTCAAAATTTGAAAATATTAAAAATATACCTGCAATTATTGTTCGTGTTACAAAAGATTTTATTATTAAAGATTTTTCCGATAAATTTTATGAAGAATTTCACCTTAATTCCGATACCATAAAAGACCAAAATCTTGGGACTATATTTACAATAAATTTTCCGCAACTGTTATTAAAAACTTCGGGAAGTATTATTAGAATTGGCAAAAACGAATATCGTTTTGAATATGTAAAAGTTAATAACGAACTAGAAAAAGGTTATTATTTTGCATTTAATAAATTGGTTAAAGACCATTCGTCCGACGATAAAATATTTTCTATGCTAATGCATGCAAGTCCCGATCCCATGTTTATTTATAGCATAGACGATTTAAGGTTTTTAAAGGTTAATAATGCAGCACTAAAATTTTACGGTTATTCCGAAGAAGAATTTTTATTGATGGATTTAACCGATTTATACGCCCCGGAAGATATTCAAACATTATTGGCCTCTTCATCTCGTAACACAATCGAATTCGGTTTTACCGGACCATGGAGACAAAAAAAGAAGGACGGTTCTACTGTTGAAGTGGAAATTA
>CAZTYP010000036.1:0-8251 GCA_964617555.1 uncultured Melioribacteraceae bacterium
TCCATGGAAGCCGAACAAAAACAGGACAACAGTTATGGTTATTTAATCATTTATAAACCGGTAACTACTCAAGTTGAATTTAAATGGGAATGGAGTCAAACACAATCCGTTAATAATTTTATGATGGAAACTTACGACGACAATGGAAATTTGATAAGTAAAATTGAAGTAACTACCAACAATGATAATTCAGGCTCTCTTGTTTTTTATGATAATTCAAACGGCCCTTTTGCAAAAAGAACAAAAATCACTTGGACAGCTGACGGCAGCGGGCATTGGATAGATTACAACACTTCCGGAAATATAATAAATCAAGGTGATTTCTAATCAGCATAAACAGATTAAATATTAAGCCGCTATATACAATACACAGACTGTATATAGCGGTTAATTTTAAAAAAAAATTTTCGTGGAAATACCCCTCCCTTCGCATACAAAGTTTAGAAATATATCTTGCTCGATAAGTTTACAAAATTAACCTCCACAGTGTAATTGTCCGATGTATATTTTTTTTGTTTACAAGCCCCGATACTTTTGGAATAATAATACTTTTTCATTTTAACTTGCGGTATGATACTTAAATTTGTTTTGACCTGTATTATTAGGGTATGTAATTTTGTGAAATGAAAAAAATCAGAAATAGAAACCGGACTTACAACGCATGGCTTCATTGGGATATTACCAAACGTTGTAATTTGAACTGCGAATATTGTTTCGGGAAAATAACCGATACGAATGTAAAAATTCACTCGATTGATCTCCCTAACCTACTTTCCACTTTAGAAAAAACGGGAAAAACATTTAGAATCAGTTTCACCGGAGGAGAGCCTACTCTTGTTCCTAACTTCGTTGAAGCATGTAAAGCAATAACAGAAAAACATTATATTTCATTTAATACAAATTTAATTTCAAAAACAATTACGGCGTTTGCAAAATCGATAAAACCATACAGGGTATTACATATTCATGCTTCGTTACATTATGATGAATTGATAAAAAACAATCTGGCAAGTAAATTCGCTACAAATTACCAATTACTTAAAAAAGCCGGATTTAATATTTATGCTGAAGCTGTTGCTTATCCTAAGCTAATAAGTAAAATTAATATCATTAAAAAATTTGCAAAGCGAAATAACATCAATCTTACTTTTGCTCCTTATTACGGTAAATACAACGGCAAGGATTATCCTTTTTCCTATACGGAAGATGAATTAAATAAATTTAACATTTTGCAAAATGAAATTTCTTGTTTTTCGCAAAAAGGGGAATTATGTAATGCAGGCTACAATGCCGCCGTGGTTTTCTCAAACGGGAATATCTTTCCGTGTCATCAGATAAAAAGAAAAATCGGGAATATTTATGAGGGAATCTATTTTGAAAAAACTCCAGTAAAATGTCCGTCCAATAAATGCGGTTGCCCTTTAAATAAATATGATGAGTACTTGTTTGAACAAATTTAATACACACTTTATAAAATAATTTGTTTTTTAGAATAATTCCGCTTTTACTTTTTGAAAACTTTCCCTTCCCTTTTGTTTATACCTATAAATTAACCGCTTCTCATATTTTAATACCACGAAAAAAACATTGTTATAAGTTAAACTGAGTTCTTTTTTCTTTTCATTCAATAAATCCGTAATTTTCTTTTTTAAAATGATTGAACTTTGTAGATGACTAAAAAGAAAATTTTCATACTCGGTTCCACCGGTTCTATTGGGACGGGAACTTTAGATGTTATCCGTTTGCATAGAAATCTGTTTAAAGTAACAGGTTTAACGGCAAACAATAATATCGATTTATTGCTAAAACAAATTGACGAATTTAATCCCGAGTACATTGTTGTAAACAATCCTGAGGCTGCAAATAAAATTAAAAATCTTTTACCCGAAGGGATAAAATTTCTATCGGAGCAAAAAGGATTAATTACCGCAACACGAGAAGCGGAATATGATATTCTTCTTTCCGCTTTGGTGGGATTTGCGGGGCTTCAACCTACAATAGAAGGAATTAAACGCGGCAAAAGAATAGCCCTTGCTAATAAAGAGACCCTTGTTGTTGCCGGTGAAATAATTACACAATTAGCTGCTAAATATAATTCGGAGTTAATTCCCGTCGATTCCGAACATAGTGCAATATTTCAATGCCTTGCGGGTGAAGATAATAAGGAAGTTGAGAAACTTATTCTCACCGCTTCCGGCGGACCTTTTTTCGGCAAAAGCAAAAAGGAATTGGAATCCGTTACCGTTGCCGAAGCTTTGAATCATCCTAATTGGAATATGGGTAACAAGGTTACAATAGACTCCGCAACCATGATGAATAAAGGGCTTGAGATGATTGAAGCACACTGGCTTTTTAATCTGCCGCCAAACAAAATTGATGTTACCGTTCATCCGCAATCTATTATTCACTCAATGGTCCAATTTGTTGACGGCTCCATAAAAGCCCAATTAAGCCAACCGGATATGCGTCTTCCTATCCAATACGCTTTAACTTATCCCGAAAGAAAACCGAGTACCTTCACAAATACAAAGTTAACGGAAATTGAAACCCTTTCTTTCCATAAACCCGATTTTTCAACATTCGAATGTTTGCAACTTGCTTTTGATGTTTTGGAAACCGGCGGAACCGCTCCGGCTATTTTAAATGCCGCTAACGAAATTGCTGTGGAAAGATTTTTAAATAACCGAATATCATTTTCATCAATCCCAACAATAATAAAAAAAGCTTTGGATAATATTGAGGTTAAAACCGCACCTGAATTGGAAACAATTATTGAATGCGATACTTTAACTCGAGAATTTTTCGAGGACTAATAAAGGATTTTAATTAATGGATTACATATTATATTTTATTCTTACAATCAGTATTTTGGTTTTTGTACACGAACTTGGGCACTTTTTAGCCGCAAGACTTTGCAAAATGAGAACCGATGTTTTTGCAATCGGTTTCGGTAAACGCCTTTTCGGTTGGAATAAAATCAACGGCTTTACAATAGGAGATTTACCAGCAGATATTGATATGCAAGGGCATACGGATTATCGTCTTTCTTTATTGCCTCTGGGAGGATATGTTAAAATTGCCGGAATGGTTGATGAAAGTTTTGACACAAGTTTTGCCGATAAAAAACCGGAGCCGTACGAATTTAGAGCAAAACCCACATATCAAAAATTGTTTGTAATTTCCGCCGGTGTATTGATGAATCTTTTTCTTACAATTGCAATATTCTCCGGTATCAATTATTTTCAAGGAAAACAAATAATAAAAACCACAACCGTTGGTATTGTCCGAAAGGATGATGTTGCTTATAAAGCGGGCTTTAGAACCGGCGATAAAATACTTTCCGTTAATGAAAACAAAATTTCAGATTGGGAAGCAATATATTCTGCCCTGCTACTAAACAACAGCAATACCGATAAAAAAGTTACAGTCTTTCGCAACGATAGTGCGACAGTTACATTTACTATTCCTACAGATATTTTACAACAATCCTCGCAACAAGGTTTTTTTCTTCCCATCGGAGATGTAAAACCCCTTATCAGCAGTGTAGTGGATGATTCTCCCGCACACGATTCCGGAATTGAACCCGGGGATATTTTCCTTTCCGTTAATAACACAAAAGTAACAAGCAGTTCCGAAGTAGTAAAAATTATTTCCGCCAATCCCGATAAAACATTGCCTTTGGTAATTTTACGTGGAAAAGATACCGTTACCACAAACGTTACGCCAAGCATCGAAGGGAAAATAGGCATTGCGTTGCGGGATAATTACGTGGGACCTATCGAATATAAAAAATATTCTTTACCTGCGGCTGTTGCAGCCGGAGTGGATGATGTTATTCAATACGTTGTTGTTACCTTTGAATATATGAAACGTGTTTTCGTAGGTCAATTAGAAGTGGGACAAGCCTTCGGCGGTCCGATAAAAATAGCACAAATCGCCGCAGAATCCGCAGACATGGGAGTGATTCCTTACTTAAGATTTCTTGCAGCATTAAGTTTAAGCCTGGCAATACTAAACATTCTTCCTTTTCCCGTTTTGGACGGCGGTCATTTCGTGATAATTTTAATAGAAGGAATATTACGACGAGAAATTTCTCTTAAAGTAAAAATTGCAATTCAGAATGCCGGTTTTATTATTCTTTTACTTTTAATGGCATTTATTATTTATAACGATATTTTAAATTTTTAATTTTTCCGTACGGAGAAAGAAGATTTTATCTTTCTCCGTTCCACTCTTTGTAAAACCGCTCAAGAAATTTTTCCATAAACAGATGTCGCTCTTCCGCCAAATGCTTTCCGGTCAAAGTATTCATTCTGTCCTTTAACAACAGAAGTTTTTCGTAGAAATGGTTTATTGTCGGTGCCGTAGAAATTTTATATTCTTCTTTTGTCATATTTAAGTTAGGAGGTATTTCGGGATTATAAATTTCTCTGTTTTTAAATCCGCCGTAGTTAAACGCGCGTGCAATCCCTATAGCTCCAATTGCATCAAGCCTGTCGGCATCTTGGATAATATCCAATTCGGGAGAACGAAAAGTTTGTTTCTCCATTCCCCCTTTGAATGAAATGTTATTTAATATTTTTTTTATCTGTATAATTACTTCCGTATCTACTTTTTGCTTATGCAAAAAGTCTTCGGCAACTTTTGCCCCTATTGTTTCATCTCCGTCATAAAATTTGGAATCGGCAATATCATGCAGCAATGCCCCCAACTCCACAATAAAATTATTTGCCGGTTCAGTTTTCGCAATTAATTTTGCATTATTCCAAACACGCAAAACATGCCACCAATCATGTCCGCCTTCGGCCCCGGAAAGTTTTCTTTTTACAAAAACAACGGTTTCGGAAATTATTTTCTCTTCTTTACCGGTCATTTTACACCGTTAAACACCCCAAATAATTTTGCCGATGTTATATGTAATAAATGCCATAACCCAAGCAATGGTCATAGTATAAGTAGCATAAAAAAGTGTCCATTTCCAATGCCCTGCTTCGCGATGAAAAACAATTGATGCTGCCGCACAAGGAATATACAGCAATACAAAGACCATTAAAGCAAGCGCAACCGCCTTGTTATAATTCTTGTTTGCAAGAAGCTTTTGCTGCAGCCCTTGCGAATGCTCGTCGGCATCCCCGATTGAATACAACGTTCCCATTGTAGATACAACAATCTCTTTTGCGGCTATTCCCGTTACAAGAGCAATTCCCAACTTCCAATCAAAGCCCAAAGGAGCTACAACCGGAGCAAGAAACTTACCCAATCTGCCGGCAAAAGAGTATTCCAACTGTTTTGCGTCTTCTTGTACTTTCAACTCCGAAAGTTTTTCTTCCTTTTCTTTATCGGAATAATTAACAGAATTAATCACTTCTGATTTCAGTTTTTGATATTGTGTTGTTATCTCTTCACTTTTGGGGAAATTGCTTCCAATCCAAATTAAGATTGAAGCGGCAAGAATAATTGTTCCGGCTTTTCTTAAATAAAGAGATGCCTTTTGCCACATTTGAAGAGTTAATACTTTAAGCGACGGCATTCTGTATGGCGGAAGTTCCATTACAAAAGGCTCCGATTCCCCTTTGAAGACAGCAGATTTTAGAAATCGTGCGGTAAGCAAAGCAATAACAACACCAAGCATATAAATTCCGAAAAGGGCATTTCCCGCTTCGGACGCACCGAAAAAAGTTCCCGCAATTAAAACATAAACCGGGAACTTGGCACTACAACTCATAAACGGAATTATTAATAATGTTGTAATTCTATCGCTTTTATTTCTTAATGTGCGTGTTGCCATAAACGCCGGAACGGAACAACCGAACCCGGTAATCATAGGAATAAAAGATTTTCCGTGTAATCCCACTTTATGCATCACTTTGTCGATTACAAAAGCGGCACGCGCCATGTAGCCGGTTCCTTCCAAAAACGAGAGGGCGAAAAATAAAATCATAATATTCGGAAGAAAAACAATAACCCCCCCGACCCCGGAAATAATTCCGTCAACAACAATGGAGCGTGTTGTCGGTTCGGTTATTATTTGCGATGCCGTTGAGCCGAGCCAATTAAAAAATGCACTAATCCATTGCATCGGTAGTTCTCCAAGCGTAAATGTAAGCTGAAAAATTCCCCACATAAAAAATACAAACAGCGGAAGCCCTGTAATTCTGTTTATTAAAATCGCATCAATAATTTCGGACGTGGTCTTTTCCCTTTTCGGAGGGTATTTTACCGTTTCTTGAATTGCCCCCCGTATCAGTGCGTGACGTTCTTCTTTCAGCATTAATTCAGGGTCGCTGTTATAATGTTTTTCCGTTTCGGCCAATGCTTCGGAAAGGATATGATTCACTTTTATCCAAATAGGATATTCCTTAATGGTCTTGTAAACATCTTTATCGTTAACCAACAACTTTATTGCCAACCAACGAGGAGAATATTTTTGTGAAAGCTCTTTGTTGGTAGAAATAACCGCCGCAAGTTTTTCAATATATTCTTCCAGTACAATGGAAAAAGAAAGTTTGTTCTTTTTGATATGAATTTCATTGTTGTAAAGCCCTACAATGTGCTCCAACAAATCATCTTTCCCGAGCCCGGTAACCGCGGAAGTAGGAATCATATGCGTGCCGAATAAATTTTCGAGATGTTCAATATCAATTTTAACGCCCTGCTTTTCCAATTCATCAAACATATTTAACGCAACAATTAAATTTGCCTGGGCATCTATTAATTGTGTAGTTAAAAAAAGATTTCTTTCAAGATTCGTAGAATCTACAACATTAACAACCACGTCGGGATTTTCTTCCAAAATATATTTTCTTGTAATAATTTCTTCGGGGGAATATGTTGTTAAGCTGTATGTACCCGGAAGATCAATAATTTTAATCTCATAATCCTTATAGTGAACTATCCCTTCATATTTTTCAACGGTAACACCGGAAAAATTCCCGACTTTTTGATTTGCCCCTACCAATTTATTAAAAAGGGATGTCTTTCCGCTGTTAGGGTTACCGACAAGTGCAACCGATATCTCTTTCTTCTTCATTTTATTAACACAATTAATTGATTTTTTCTAATTAGAAGCAACAATTTAGAACATTCCCCAACGTTTTCTTCTGCCGTTATTTTTGCTTAACTCAACCAATTTAACCTCAATGTTACGAGCTTCTTCCAAACGTAACGATAAATTAAACCCGTTTATTAACACCTCAATCGGGTCGCCTAGCGGGGCTTTACGAATTACGGTTAATTTAACACCTTTTACAACCCCCATATCCAGCAAACGAAAACGGACATCTCCTTTTGCCGCCATTTTTGTTACTTCAACAACATCTCCTTCACGGACTTTATCTAAAGTTATTATCGGCGGTTCGGAACATTCCGGCAAAATTTTTGACGCAAGTTCGTATCCCAACGTTATCTCTTTTCCGTTGTGTTCAATTATAATTCTACCATGCCCGTTAACTTTGGATTTTAGCACGATTTCATCACCAAGCTGTATACCTAGCGATTTTATATTTTCAACGGCACCTATTCCGCCGTCAATTGAAGAAATTTTAATCTTCTGACCGGCATTACAATATATTAATCGTGAATATTCCATTTTATATCTGTATCAAATTTGTTTTTCCAAATAAAATAATTTTACTATTTAAACTTAATCTTAATAAAGACAAAAAGCAATTTATTAATAAATCTTTTATTATAAAGCCGTTTGTTTGTACATAATATGAAAAAGAATTTTGTAAAAACTCCGCTAGGTCTAACAATACAAGAAATCGAAGGAAACACGGTAAAGCAATTTTGTTTTCATATCATTTAATAAATATTCTTATATTAGTGTTAAAATAACATATATTTTCTTTTCTTAATCGCTTTTCCATAAAAAATTTATTTAATAAAAAGGAAAAAACATGAAAAAATTAATATTCGCATTTTTAATTACAACGGTTTCAATTTTTGCACAAGATTTAACAAGTTCCATAGAATTATTAAAATCCGATATTAAAACGGAAAAGAAAAAAATAATTTCCGAAAAGATGAATTTTTCGGAACAAGAAGCTAAAATATTCTGGAATTTATATAGAGATTATGAAGTTGAAATGGATAAACTTGCCGATAAAAGGATGGATTACATACAAGAGTATGCCGAAAATTACCCAAATATTTCCGAAAAAAAAGCTGAAGAAATTATGAATAATGCTTTCGATTATTTTAATAAGAGATTAAAATTACGCGAAAAATTCTATAAAAAAATAAAAGAAAA
>CAZTYP010000037.1:0-37112 GCA_964617555.1 uncultured Melioribacteraceae bacterium
TATATTGATAAATACGACAGAAAAGGAATACGAATTGTTGATTTACTTGATAAAACAGAACTGGAAAAAAAGATACGAAGAAACGTAAAAGAAAAAAACAAACTTCTGAAAAATATTTATAGCCACGAAGAACTTGATGTAGATAAAATTGTTGAAGAATACCTTGCCTTCAACAAAGCAATTGAACAATACATAACCGATGTGCCGGCATACTTGGATAAAGCGATAAAAGACGGGAAATCGGTTTTGATGGAAGGAGCTCAAGGAGCTTTATTGGATATAGACCATGGAACATATCCCTATGTTACATCCTCAAGCCCCACTTCCGGCGGTGCCTGTATTGGTGTTGGAGTTCCGCCTACTCAAATAACTTCTGTTTTCGGAATTGTTAAGGCATATGTTACACGTGTGGGTTTAGGTCCCTTCCCTACAGAGATTGAAGGAGAAAAAGGCGAACAATTACGGCAATGGGGTGCCGAGTTCGGTGCAACAACAGGTCGTCCCAGAAGATGCGGCTGGTTTGATGCTTTTTTACTAAATTATTCCAGAATGATTAACGGCATTGAGCGTGTTGCCATTACCAAATTGGATGTGCTTAGTAATTTTGACGAAATCAAAGTTTGTGTTGGGTACGAAATAAATGGTAAACGATTGCAATCATTCCCCACAACTGAGTCTCAATTATCCAAAGTAGTTCCTATTTACGAAACATTACCGGGATGGAAAACCGATATTACCAATGTGAAAACTTACGATGAACTGCCGGCTGAAACAAAAAATTATTTAAGTTTTATTTCCGAACATTCCGGTTTTGAAATTGCTTTTGTTTCCGTCGGCCCTAAAAGAAGCCAAACAATAGAGTTGTAAGTTTTATACGGTTTTTATAAAATCTTTGAGGGCGTTGTAATATAAAATTTGCAACGCCTTACTTTATTAACTTTATCAATTTAAAGATTCACATGAGTACAAAACTATCCGGCGGTCCCGGCTCAATACAGATAAAAATTATTCTTCTTGTTCTTGCAACAATTATTGCTTTTGCTACTTTCGTTTACACTCAAACTCTTATATCGCAACTCGAAAGAAGAGAAAAGCAAGTTGCGGAATTATACGCGAGTAGTTTACAACAAATTGCTGATATTGACGCCACCACTGATAAAGATTTTACATTTTTATTAGATGTAATTAAACGAATTGATTTCCCTCTTATTTTAACCGATTCCAATAATTATGTTAGTCCTATGAATTTCTCGGGCTCCGTTCGTAACTTAAAAATAGACCCCAACTTTACCGAAGAACAGAAATTACAATTTATCCAAGAAAAAATTGAAGAGTTCGGCAAAAACAAACAACCCATTTTGGTTTTAAGCCAAGACAGTACTGTTCTCAATAAAATTTATTTCGGAGATTCCGACCTAATTACACACTTAAGATATTATCCGTACTTACAGATAATTTTTGCAATGATGTTTATTATCATTGCTTATTTCAGTTTCAGCTACCTTAAAAAAAACGAACAAAGTAATATTTGGATTGGAATGGCAAAAGAGACGGCACATCAATTGGGTACGCCAATATCTTCTCTTTTGGGATGGACGGAAATTCTTAAATTGAAAAAAGATAAACCGGATGAAGTTGAAGATATTTCTTCTGAAATGAATAACGATTTACTTCGTTTAAAAAAGATAGCCGACAGATTTTCTAAGATAGGATCTAAACCTACATTAAAGCCAACAAACATTAACAAAGTTCTGGAATCGGTAATCGATTATTTTAACAGACGGCTGCCTATTACCCGAAAGAAAACAGAGATAATTTTTAACGCAAACAAAAATTATACGGTACCTTTAAATGCTTCTCTTTTTGAATGGGTAATTGAAAACTTAATTAAGAATGCTCTTGATGCAATTGAATCTAAAAACGGAATAATTAAATTTACAATTACGGACGACGAGCATTTTATTTACATAAAAATTTCCGACAACGGCAAAGGAATAGATTTAAAAAAACGACAAGATGTTTTTCGCCCGGGTTACAGTACAAAAAGAAGAGGTTGGGGCTTGGGATTATCTCTTGCAAAAAGGATTGTTGAAGATTATCACAAAGGAAAAATTTACGTAAAAAACTCTGTCCCCGGCGGTGGTACCACTTTTGAAATTGCTTTACGAAAAACAACAACGAACACTTAAAAACAACCGGCTCTGCCAATCAACATTATTTTTGTATATTTGTTTTTATAAAAAAATATAGAAAGTAATATTTTTAATGAACAAGTTCGCCCCTTTATTTGTAATAATTGCAGCTTCTCTTTGGGGAGTCGATTCAATTGTTTTACGTCCTCATCTTTATACTTTGCCCGTATCCATTGTTGTTTTTATTGAAAGCATTGTTGTAACTATAATACTTCTGCCCATTCTTTTCAAACGATTTAACGATTTGAAAAATTTAAGGACTAAAGATATTCTTTCTTTTGCGGGTGTTGCTCTTTTTGGCGGAGCAATTGGAACAATGGCCATTACCAAAGCTTTGTTTTATGTTAATTACGTCAATCTCTCCATTGTTGTTTTAATTCAGAAATTACAACCGGTATTTGCTCTTATATTGGCATCGTTATTACTTAAAGAAAAACTCCCTAAAGAATTTTTCAAATGGGCTGCCCTTGCTATTGCCGGTGCTTTTTTAATGACATTCGGATTGAACATTGTTAATATCGAAAGCGGAGATAAAACCATTGCCGCAGCACTTTTTGCCTTACTTGCCGCCTTCAGTTTCGGTTTTTCAACCGTTTTAAGTAAACGAGCATTAAAAAACATTACTTACGAATTAGGTACATTTTTACGCTTTATAACAACAACTATAATAATGATAATTTTAGTCTCTTCTTTCAACGGTTTTTCTTCCGTAAAAGAAATTACAAATCAACAATGGATAATTTTTACCATTATTGCTTTTACTTCCGGTGCACCGGCAATATTTTTATATTATTACGGTTTAAAACGCATCACAGCTTCCGTTTCTACAATTGCGGAATTATCCTTTCCGCTTACAGCTATTTTGCTGGAATATATTTTACACGATAATATGTTAGATTGGCTGCAATGGTTAGGAACAATTATATTAATATTTGCAATTATCCGCGTTACCAAATTAAACTACGGTTAATAATTCTAATAAATATAAATAGTTTATTTTTTATTGCACTTTTTAATTGAACTTAGATTTATTAGTTTTAGAAAGATATTATATCTATACATCTTTTCCGAATATTTTTACATAGCTGGTATGTCTGGTTAAATTATATTATATCATATTTAAGAATTGTATTAAATTTATTATATAAGACGTTGGGAAATATTATGCAAAAGGATAAACCGACCGAAAAAGAAAAACTTTTAGCAAAAATTAACAAACTTGAAAAAGCTCTGGAAGCCAAGAACAATTCAACAACAATACCCACTACAGCTGAACATATGCAGAATGATTTTAAAAATGTCGCTCTTCTACGCAAAGCAATACTCGAAAGTCCGCAAAGTATTGTGGTTTTTGCAATAGATAAAAATTTTCGTTACTTGGATTTTACCGTTTCACACAAAAAAACCATGCGCGAAATATGGGGCGTTGAAATCAAACAAGGAGTAAGTATCTTAGATTATATCGGTAACAACCAGGATAAAGAAAAAGCAAAGAAAAATTTTTCCCGCGCATTAAAGGGAGAGTATTTTATTATTCGCGAAGAATACGGAAATAAAAAATTAAAAAGAACTTTTTACGAAAATCATTATTCCCCCATATTTGATGAAACTACAAACAAAATAATCGGAGTTTCGGTTTATGTTATTGATATTTCTTATTTAAGAAATATCGAAATAAAATTAAAACAACAAGTCGATGAATATTCTGCTATTAATAAAAAAGATAAAATTTTAAATCACGAGTTATTTCTGTTAAACCAACAGTTGCACGGAGCTGAACAGCAATTACGAACCACTAACAAACAATTAAAAGAAAGTATCCGACAAATTAAAGAAAATGAAAAGAATCTTAAAGCATTGTTCAGTGTAATGGATGATATTGTTATAGAAGTTGACAATAATGGAAAAATAATCAATATGGCACCAACTTCTCCCAATCCAAATTTACTAAAAATGCCCTCCGAGAAAATAATCGGAAAAACTTTACATGAAATATTCTCCAAAGATAAAGCCGATACTTTTCTACACTTTGTGCAAAAATGTTTAACGGAAAAGAGAACACTTACAATAGAATATTCACTCCAAATAAACAATAATGAATATTGGTTTAAAGGAAAAGGAACACCCAAAACTTCGAGAACCATTCTTTACATTGCGCATGATATTACGGATTATAAAAAAACAATAAAAGCATTAAAAGAGAGCGAAGAAAAATTCAAAGACATGACAAATCTTCTTCCGTTAGTAATATATGAAATGGACTTTGACGGAAATCTTACTTTTGCAAATAAAATGGCTTTCGAATTATTCGGTTATTCCGTTAATGATTTAAACAATGGGTTAAATATTTTTAACATGATTGCTCCCGAAGAAGTTGAACGCGCCAAAAAAAATATTAAAGGTTATTTGGCAGGAGAACCACCAAAAAATTCCGAATATATTGCAATTACAAAAGAAGGCAAAAAATTTCCCGTTTTACTCTATTCCAGTTTTATTATTAATAATAATAAGTTTACAGGATTGCGCGGAGTGGTTGTAGATATTTCCTCCCTAAAAGAAGCCGAAGAAAAGATGAAGGAAAATGAAAGGAAATACAGACTATTGGCAACAAACACATTAGATGTAGTTTGGACAACCGACCTGGATTTTAATCAAACTTTTGTAAATGATGCTGTATATAATTTACTTGGATATAGCCCGGAAGAGTATCTAAAACTAAATGTCAAAGATGTTACCGTTTCAAAAGATATGGGAATTATTTACAAAGGAGCTAAATATTTACTTCGAAAATATAAGCTTGACGGCAAAATTGTTCAAACACAATTTGAAACGGAACAAATAAAAAAAGACGGAACAAAAATTTTTGTTGAAGTTCGTGCAAACCTTTTATTGGATGAAAAAGGAAATCCGATTGGTTTTCAAGGACGTACGGTAGATATTACATCACGAAAAAAAGTTGAAAACGAATTATTGGAAGAGAAAGAAAGATTTCAAAAATTCGCCGAACTTTCTTTGGAAGGAATTTTTATTCACGAAAACGGTATTGCTCACGATGTAAACGATTCCGCACTTAAAATGTTCGGTTATTCATATCAAGAAATAGTCGGCCATAATATAATAGAGCTGCTGGTAGATAAAAAATATCATAATTCCATCGCAAAAAAACTCAAAAACAATTATACCTTGCCCTACGTAATTGAAGGTATAAAAAAAGACGGCACAAAAATAACGCTTGAAATTCAAGGAATATCCGTTACAAAATACTATAAAGGAAATAAATCTATACGTGTTGTAGCCGTTAGAGACATAACCAAGCGAATAAAAACCGAAAAACGTTTAATAGAAAGCGAACGATTTAATAGATCAATTATGGAATCCGCAGTAGATGCAATTGTCTCTCTTAACGAAGACGGATTGATTCGTTCATGGAATAAAGCCGCTGTTAAAATGTTCGGCTACAAAAAGAAAAAAATGATTGGAAATTCTTTTTCCTCTATCTTTCCAAGTAAACATAATCTTTTTGTGAATCTAAAAAATCTTAGAAATTCAAAAAATTTAATTGGAAAAACAATTGAAACCATTGCACTAAAAGAAAACGGAACGGAATTTCCCGTTGAACTTTCATTGTCAAGTTGGGAAACATTCGGTAAAAAAAATTATGTAAGTGTTATCAGAGATATTTCGGAAAGGAAAAAATACGAAACCGAACAATTAAAATTAACGGCTGTTGCAACACAAACACCTGTAATAATTATTATTACAAATTTAAACGGCGAAATTGAATATGTTAATCCTAAGTTTATAGAACTGACCGGTTATACTTTTGAAGAAGTTATAGGTAAAACATGTAGTTTTTTAAAATCGGGAGAACATCCTCTCGAAGTATATCAAGACTTATGGAATAAAATAACTTCAGGTAAAATATGGCGGGGAGAATTTCATAATAAAAAGAAAAACGGTGAACTTTATTGGGAATCGGCATTTATTACACCTATTATAGATAAGGAGGGGAAAAAAATAAACTATATAAAAATTGCAGAAGATATTACCGAAAAAAAACGCGAAGAACAAATAAAAAAAATAATCTATAATCTTACAAATGCCGTTACCACATCTATTGACCTACATGATTTTGCCAAAACAATAAAAAATGAATTAAGTACCGTTATTGATACTTCCAATTTTTATCTCGCATTATATGATAAAAATTTAAATATTTTTTCTTTTGTTTTCCATTCCGATGAAAAAGATAAAATTAAATTTTTGCCTGCCGATAAAAAAACTCTTACTTCCTATGTATTTAAAACAAAAAAAAGTCTTTTGGTTACAAGCAAAGTTAGGCACCAACTCATAAAATCGGGAGAATTTGAACAAATAGGAGCCGAGGCAAAAAATTGGCTTGGTACTCCATTAATTATTAACAATAAAGTAATCGGCGTATTGGCTGTTCAAAATTATCATGATAAAAATGCTTTTAATAATTCTGATATTCACTTGTTGGAAATTATTGCACATCAAATAAGTATATTAATTACCCGGAAAAGAGATATTGACCGTTTGAAAGAAGCTCTTAAAAAATCACAGGAAAGTGAACGATTAAAAAGTGCATTCCTTGCCAACATGAGCCACGAAATAAGAACCCCGATGAACGGAATACTGGGCTTTATTGATTTACTAAACGATGATAATTTAACACAAGTTGAAAAAGAAGAGTTTATTGATATTATTCATAAAAACAGTAATCGCCTGCTTGAAACCATTAATGATCTGATTGATATTTCCAAAATTGAATCGGGACAAATGAAAGTTTCAATAAATGAAACATCTATTAATAAATTACTTAAAGAACTCTATAACTTTTTTAAACTTGAAACCACTGCAAAAAACTTGTATTTTACAACCTCGTTGGCACTCCCCGACGATAAAGACATTATACTTACCGATGAAAGCAAACTGCACGGTATTTTAACCAATTTGATAAAAAACGCCATAAAATTCACCAAGCAAGGCGGCATTAGTTTCGGATATAAATTAGATAAAAATTTTATTGAATTTTTTATTAAAGATACCGGAATTGGCATCCCTAAAGAACGACAAAATGCTATTTTTAACAGATTCGAAAAAGCGGATATTGAGGATACCAAAGTGTATGAAGGCTCGGGGTTGGGACTTGCCATTTCAAAGGCTTATGTTGAAATGCTCGGCGGAAAAATCTGGTTAAACTCGGAAGAGAATATAGGTACAGATTTCTATTTTACAATTCCTTATAAAACCTCCCCTTCAGCAACGGCAAAAAATGCAAACAAAACAACGGAAAATAAAGAAGAAATTTCCACAAGCAATTTAACTTTACTTATTGCCGAAGACGATAATACTAGTTTCATTTTGTTGAAGCGTATATTTAAAAATATGTTTAAAAAAATTATCTATGCACGCACCGGAAAAGAAGCCGTTGAATTATGCAAAAACAACCCTAAAATTGATATAATACTTATGGACATAAAAATGCCCGAAATGAATGGATATGAAGCCGCCAAAGAAATAAGAAAATTTAATAAGGATGTTATTATTATAGCACAAACAGCTTTTGCATTAGCCGGCGATAAAGAAAAAGTCTTAAATTCCGGTTGTAACGATTATATTACAAAACCTGTTGATAAAAAAACACTTCTGAAAAAAATAAAACAATTTATTAAATGAGCCAATGGGTATACTTTTAATAAAAAAGGGGTGTAATCACACCCCTTTTTTATCTTAATCGGTAATTTGTTAATCCGCCATTAAAACAGCAATAACACTTGTATTAACAATATCGTCAACACTGCAACCACGACTTAAATCGAAAAGGGGTTTTCTTAACCCTTGAACGATAGGGCCAACAGCTTCTGCCCCTCCGAGACGTTGTGTAATTTTATAACCGATATTTCCCGCATCCAATGTAGGAAAAACAAGAACATTTGCTTTACCCGCAACACTGCTACCGGGTGCTTTTTTATCACCTATAGATTTAATAATAGCAGCATCAAACTGCAACTCACCGTCAATATTCAAATCGGGACGTTTTGTTCGAGCAAGTTTTGTTGCTTTCACAACTTTATCAACATCTTCGTGTTTCGCACTTCCCTTTGTGGAAAAAGAGAGCATGGCAACATTCGGTTCTTCGCCAACAAGTTTTCTGTGGTTTTCCGCAGTAGATATTGCAATATCGGCCAATTGTTCCGCAGTAGGATTGGGAACAACGGCACAATCCGCAAAACTGTATGTTTTATCCGGAAAAATCATTAAAAACAAACTGGAAACAATAGAAATTCCTTCCGGCATTCCAACACATTGAAAAGCCGCTTTAAGAACATTTCCTGTTGAAGCGGTAGAACCGGCAACAGAACCATCAGCTTTACCTTCACGAACCATCATTGCGCCGAAAAAAAGATCTTGCTTCATAATTTCGTAAGCTTCTTCATGCGTAATACCTTTGTGCTTACGAAGATTATAGAAAATTTCCGCAAATTCTTTACGCCATTCCGATGTTTCAGGGTCTATAATTTTAATTCCCTCTAAATTTACCCCGAAATTTTCGGCATCGCTTTTGATTTTTTCTTCATTACCCAAAGTGTACACTTCGGCAAAGTTCTCTTTCACCAAAATTTCTGCCGCTTTTAATACCCTTTCATCATGCGATTCCGGTAAAACAATGGTTTTAACCCTTGATTTTGCTTTCTCCCTCATCTCGGCCAAAAGCTTAATTTCGCTCATTTTAACTCCTAAAATTATTTTAAATTTATAAAGTAAATATATGTAAATCTTTGTTCTTCGCTAAGTTAAATTTTGAATTTTGCAAACAAACGTAAGATTAAAGGAAAACATAGCGGCAAGGTTAAAGCTAACATCACTTTTTTACAAAGAAGTGAAGTATTATAAACAGTATAAAAAACAATAAAAAAAGCCCTACATAAAATATGTAGGGCATAAATTATAAATATTTGATATAAATTATTTTAATTGTTTTAACTCATATTTACTGTTAGCTTTATATGTTCTGTCCTTAACGGAAATTTTAAAATTTTCTCTTGCTTTTTCTTTATCGCCCAAGCCCTTAAAGGCCAAACCTTTATAATAATATCCGGCACCTTTGGAAATTTTCTTTCTGTAATTAATTGCATTATCGGCAGCTTGTAAAGCTTTTTCAAACTCTCCAAGTTCAATATAAATTTCGGCCAAAGCCAAATAAGCCGAATCGTATTTATAATTTTTTACAGCTTCCATTAAATATTCTATGGCTTTTTTATGTTTGCCGTTTCTTTTTGCCTCTTGTCCTAATTGTGTATACGCAAGCCCTATAAATTTTTTAACTTTCTTTTTACTCTTTTCGTTATCGGTTTTTTCAATATATTTTTGGAAATTATCAATAGCCAATTGATATTTTTTTAGTGAGTAATAGGTAGTTCCCAATCCACTGTAAGCCGCCACAAAATCGGGATTTAATTCTATACAACGCGTAAGGGCTTTTTCCGCCTCGTTGAATTTACGTAGTTTTTTTAGTGCAATACTTTTTTGATACAGAGTATTGGGATGTTCTTGAATTGCAAGAGATGAATCGTACTTGGCAATTGCACCGTTATATTGCCCGGATTTAAGAAGTTTGTTGCCGGCATTATATAATGTTGCGGCTTCCGGTTTCATTTCTTGAGCAAAAATTAAAGACGATACAAATATTAATAGTGCAGCAATTTTAACAATATTTTTTAGTTTCATTTTTGTTTCCTTTTTAACTTAAAAAAACCAGTGCGGAAGGCGGGACTTGAACCCGCACGCCCCGAAGAGCACTACCCCCTCAAGATAGCGTGTATACCAATTTCACCACTTCCGCAAAAAACAGAAATACAAAGATACATGTGCCGATATAAAAAATCAAATAATTGCCGGCATCAAATAATCTTATTACGGTTTTATAAAACATTCATATAAAAAAGTTCCTTACAAAAATTTCAAATAATCCGGATTATTTCCCAATTGTTACTTTACATAAATCCTTTTCTGAAAGAAGGGTCTCTGAAACATCTAAAATATCTTCCATGGTAATAGAGTTAATTTCATCTATGGTTTCTTGTACGGATTTTGTTTTGCCGTAATAAAAATTTGTTTGAGCCATTCTAATCATTCTGTTTGTTGTATTTTCAAGATGCATTATCAAATTTCCTTTCATATATTCTTTTGCTCTCGAAAACTCCGATTTAGTAATTCCGTTTTTTAATACTTTATGAAATTCTTGTAAAACAAGCTCTGCCGCTTTACCGGCTTGTTTTTCGTTTGTGGAAAAATATACTCCGAAAGCCGAATATTCAGCAAATGAATTTAAAAAAGTATTTATTTGATATGTCAGCCCGTTTTTTTCACGTAACAAATTAAACAATCTGGACCCGCTACCCTCGCCTAAAATATTGGAAAGGATATTAACTTTTAATCTTTTTTTATTTTTATAGCCGAAAGTTTTTTTTCCGATTATTACATGGATTTGTTGGATATCTTTCTTTAAGATTAAATCGGACGATAATCCGGGTTTAAGTTTTCTTTGTTTTTTAATTTTCCCCTCGGGTAATTCAGTTATTTTTTTTTCGACAAGCTCAACTAGTTTATCATGGTTAATATTTCCACTGGCAGAAATAAGGAAATTATTTGCGGTATAATAACGATTCAGATAATCCAAGAAGTTGTTGCGTTTAAATGAGGTAATGTTTTTTTCGATACCTATTATGGGAAAATGCAACGGATGTTTACCGAAAATCTTACTTTCAAATTTATCAAAAATTAATTCTTCGGGAGAGTCTTCAATATCGAAAAATTCATCAAGAATAACTCCCGCTTCCTTTTTAATATCTGTTTCTCTGAAAAGAGAATTTTGCACCATATCAGCAAGTACATCAAAAACCTTAGGGAGGTGTTCCCTCATTCCTCTTCCGTAATAGCAAGTGTGTTCTTTGGAGGTAAATGCGTTCAGATACCCTCCGAATTTTTCAACATCATCGGAAATCTTTTTTGAACTCCGCTTTGATGTACCTTTAAATAGCATATGCTCCGTAAAATGCGAAATTCCGTTAGTATCCTTATTTTCATTTTGCGATCCGGTATTAAACCAAAAACCGAGTGAAAAAGAATCTACATACGGAAGTTTTTCCGACACAATTTTTATTCCGTTAGATAGAACGGTAGTTTTATAATTTTCTTTTAACATTAATCATCAAATCCATTATTAGTAAGGAAATCTTTCTCGATACAAAAGCTTCAAATTTCCCGTTTAACAACAGCTTTTTCGTAAACCGAAACATATTTTTTTGCGGAGATGTTCCATGAAAATGATTTTAACATTCCATTTTTCTGGAGCTTTCGCCATAATTTTTTGTTTTTGTATGCTTTTGCGGCACGTTCAACAGCATCAGTTAAAGCGAACCCGTTATAATCGTTAAACGAAAATCCGTTTCCGTCTTCCTTCCCCTCGGCAAAGTGTTCGTCCCAATCAAAAACGGTATCAGCAAGTCCGCCGGTATTTCTTACAATGGGAATTGTTCCATATTTTAATGAATACATTTGCGTTAATCCGCACGGTTCAAATCGGGAAGGCATCAAAAACATATCGGCTCCGGCCTCAATAAGATGCGACAATTCGTTATTATACCCGATATAAACGGCAAACTTTTCGGGATATTCTTTTGCAAATTCTTCCAATCTCTGCTCAAAATGATATTCCCCGCTTCCGAGAAACAGCCATTGCATATCAAGTGACAATAAATATTCCATTGAATCCAATATAAGATCTATACCTTTTTGAACTGCAAGGCGAGTAATTATTCCAATAACGGGAGTATCTTTTTTGTATGGGAGATTATATTTATTTAAAAGTGCTTTTTTATTTTTTTCTTTCACTTTTATTGTATCAAAAGTATAATTGTACGGAATAAATTCGTCTGTTTCGGGGTTCCAAACAGTTTCGTCAATTCCATTTAAAATACCAAACAAACTATCTTTACGATACTGAAGCACCGTTTCCATTCCATAACCGAATTCCGGAGTTAAAATTTCTTCGGCATATTTTTCGCTAACAGTTGTAATTATATCGGCAAAGGAAATACCGGCTTTCATAAAATTCACTCTGCCGTTATGTTCAATTTGACCGGGAGGAGCAAAGTATTTAGGATTTAGTTCTCCTTTCCACAAAGTATCGCTCGGAAAACTTCCTTGATATGCAATATTATGAATAGTAAAAACGGAAGCGGTTTTATCAAAAAGCTTATCCCAATTATAATTATCTTTTAAAAACAACGGAATTAATCCTGTTTGCCAATCGTTGGTATGAAAAATATCGGGTCTCCAATTCAGTCTTTGAACCAATTCAATAACTGCTTTCGAGAAAAGAATAAATCTTTCATTTTCGTCAAGATCATTAGTATAAATTGTATGTCTGTGGAAATAAGGAGGATAATCAATAAAATATATTTCCGTTTCCAAATCGGGTAAAACGCCCTTATACACAGTAATATTATGAACAATTCCCGCAACTCTTACATTAATTTCGCCAATCCAATCCTGAAATTTAAGGTTAAACCTTTTTTCATCAACGGAATAATATTTAGGCATAAATACCTTTACCTTATGTCCTAATTTTGTAAGTTCAATCGGCAAGGCGCCTGCAACATCGGCTAAACCTCCTGTTTTTGCAAAAGGAACTACTTCACTGGCAATAAAAGCAATATTCATATACTACATATTTTTTTTAATCGGATAATTAAATTTATTAAATTTTAATATGAGTTACTTAACAAAACAATATCCATTGCTTATTACAGTTTTAACAATTAAGATTTGAGAAAGATGTTTTAATAACAAAAAGGAACTAATTTTAAATGGTATTGTTCAATGCAAACATCATCGATGATTAATGTTCTTTCACAAAATGTTTTTCTATGTGTGATTTATATTCATTAACTAATTAAGGTAATATTATGAATCCACAAACCCAAAACAACAGTTCAAATCCTTTATCGGATTTGATTAACGATAGCACATATTTCATCTTGAAAAGTCGCAATTTAATAAACGAAAAATCTGTCCGCGATTATCTAATAAGGCAACGTTTTAAAAAGATGCGCCAGCAAAAAATAAGTGCTACCACTGCAATAGAGACATTACGCGAAGAGTACCCGTATTTGCAGTTCGATACAATCAGAAAGATTGTTTACCAAGTTGAAAAATAATATTCTTGACAAAATTGATAACAAATTTTATATTGAGTAATCATACTTTTGGAGATTATTTCAATTGTATTCAGCCCGGTATTTTCCCCAATGCCGGGCATTTTTAGTACTTTATTGAGAAAAGAAAATGGCAAAAATTAAAAAACAAAAGAAACGCAATTTTGTATCACCTTTTAAAAATTACTGGCAAAAAGAGAACTATATTTTTCTTGCTATAGGAATAATTTTTTTGGTGGCAGGATATATTTTAATGGGGCAAGGTAAATGGGATAATACATTATCGCTTTCCGTTTCGCCTATAGTTTTATTGATTGCTTATTTGGTTTTTTTCCCCCTTGCAATTTTTTACAAAAAGAAAAGTTAAAAAATACCGTACAGTTTCAGAAGTTCAAAAAAATTTAAATAACTTTAGGGCAAATTGAACCCTGAATCAATAAATATTTTCTACCGTGTAAAAGCCTTGCTCAATATATCGGGAGTGGGAATAATAAGGCTTTTATCTTTAGTTGAAAAGTTCGGAACACTCGAAGCATTATTTAACTCCACAAAAAAAGAATTAATTTCCGTTGGAAAGATTTCCGAAAAATTGGCTGATAAAATCGATTCGGTTATTAGTAATTTTCCCCTCTACAAAAAAGAGTCGGAAAAAGAACTTGAGAAACTAAATGATTTGGGCGGAAAAATCATTACTTACTGGGATAACAATTATCCTCAACAATTAAAAAACATCTACTATCCCCCGCTGATTTTATATTTAGCGGGTAAATATACAGCGCAAGACTCTCAATCCGTTTCGATAGTAGGAACAAGAAGACTTACAGATTACGGTAAAACCGTAGCTAATAAATTTGCTTCCGAACTTGCTAAACAGGGTATTACAATTATTAGCGGTATGGCCCGGGGAATTGATTCGGTTGCCCATAAAGCCGCATTAAAACACGGAGGAAGAACAATTGCGGTAATAGGTTCGGGGTTGGATATAATATACCCTCCCGAAAATAAAAATCTTTTTAATAGCATTATTGAAAACGGTGCCGTAATTTCAGAATTTCCTTTGGGTACCAAACCCGACGCACAAAATTTTCCTAAAAGGAACAGAATAATTGCTGGTTTATCGCTCGGAACACTTGTAATTGAAACCAAAGAAAATGGCGGAGCAATGCAAACGGCAAAATTCGCTTTCGATCAGAACAAAGAAGTCTTTGCCGTTCCCGGAAATATTACAAGCGAAAAAAGCAACGGAACAAATCTATTAATTCAACGAAACGAAGCAAAATTAATCCTTTCAACAGAAGATATATTGCTGGAATTACAATTAAAACTAAAACCGACAATAGGTGTAAATATTCCCAAACAGGATTTGGATTTAACATTGTTTGAAGAAAAAATTTATAATGCGTTAGATACTATCCCCAAACAGGTTGATACAATTGCTTCACAGACTTCCCTTTCAATTCCCGAAACACTTATTAATTTACTTTCACTTGAATTTAAAGGAATAGTTCAGCAGCTTCCAGGAAAAATGTTCAAGAAAGCATAACAGTTTTTCTTTGAATAAACCAAATGTTTGGTATTGTGTTTTTACAACAAACGTAATAAAAATTTTTAACTACTTTTATAGTTTTTTATATTTTTCCAAAGTTCCCGCAAACGGTATTTAAGATTTTTTTCTTGCCCGTGCTCGGTAGGATAATAATATTGTCTTTTCCCCATCTCTGTCGGGAAATAATTTTGTAAATAAAACCCGTTTTCATAATCATGCGGATACTTATATCCTTTACCGTAATCAATTGCTTTCATAAAGCCGGTAGGGGCATTGCGTAAATATAGAGGTACAGGATAAAGAGGATTATTTTTCACATCCTCTTCCGCTTTTTTTATTGCCATATAAGAAGCATTGCTTTTAGGAGCCGAAGCCAAATAAGTAACACATTGTGCAAGTATAATGCGGGCTTCCGGCATCCCTATTTTATAAACAGCACTAAAAACCGCTTCGGCCAAAACCAGCCCGTTGGGTGAAGCATTGCCAATATCTTCCGAAGCAAGCACAACCAAGCGACGAGCAATAAACAACGGGTCCTCCCCGCCTTCAAGCATTCTTGCCATCCAATACAAAGCCGCATCGGGGTCACTACCCCTTATGCTTTTTATAAATGCCGAGATAATATTATAATGTTCTTCGCCGGATTTATCGTACATTACATTTTTTTGTTGAACAATATTTTCTATTATCTCTTTCGTAATATGGATTTCCTTTTTATTCGTAAGGGTTTTAGCGGTATCCTCCAAAATATTTAATAAAATTCTGGAATCGCCGCCGGAAACATAAAGTAAAAAATCTTCATCAACCGATTTAATCGGTAAGGCTTTAAGAAATTTATCTTCGGTTAATGCGCGATGAATTATATTTTTTAGATCTTCTGCCGATAAAGGCTTAAGTATGTAAATACGTGCACGAGACCTTAAAGCCGGAATAACTTCAAAAGAAGGATTCTCGGTTGTGGCACCGATAAGGATAATTTCACCGGCTTCAACACTATTCAAAAGTGCATCTTGCTGCGATTTACTGAAACGATGAATTTCATCAATAAACAGAATTGTTTTTTTATTATATAGCAAATTTTGTTTTGCAATTTTGATTACTTCACGCACTTCCTTTACACCGGACGAAACGGCATTAAGCTGAAAAAATTCAGCTGAGGTTTTTTCCGAAATAATTTTGGCAAGCGTAGTTTTCCCCGTACCCGGGGGACCCCATAAAATCATAGAACTTACGGAATCGTTCTCTATCATTTGTCGTAGAGGTTTCCCTTTACCCACAAGATTTTCTTGCCCGAAAAAATTATTCAAAGAATCCGGTCTTATCCTTTCCGATAAAGGAATTTGTAATATTTGAGAAAAATTTTTCAAGATTACTTTTTGTCAATTTTAATGGGGGTTTCGTTTTCCAGTTTCATGCGATATTTATCTCTGGCAACCTTTTCTATTTTTACATCACTTGTTTTTAAGGAATCTATTTCAAGATTTAATTTTTTTATACGTATATCTATTTCTTCTATTCTGTTATCCAGTTTTTTAAGATTACTTTTTAGTTTTAAATATTTAAGTACACCGTTTTTGTTAACAAACAGAATAACAGCGAGTATAAGAATTATTAACAGGTATATTATTTTAGTAATACTTTTTTTTTTCATAACTCATTTAGAGAATTTTTAATTATTCTGTCAATAAGCTCTTCAAAGGAGATATTTACAGCTTGCGCCGCTTTGGGTAACAAACTGGTGCCAGTAAGACCGGGAAGTGTATTTATTTCCAAACAGAAAGGAGAATAATTTTTATCGAGCCGAAAATCTATTCTTCCGTAATTTTTACACCCTACGGAATTATACGCAAGCAGAGCTTGGTTTTGCAATAGCTTGTATGTTTCTTCGGGAAATTTTGCCGGCACTTCATACTCGCTCATTCCTTTTGTATATTTACATTCGTAATCGTAATACTCATGTTTCGGTTTTATTTCCAGTACAGGCAAAGGCAAATTGTCAATTATTCCTACAGTTGCTTCGTATCCGTCAATATATTGCTCAATTAATATCTTTTTAGAAAATTGGAAAGCCGAATAAATTCCTTCCTCCAATTCATCCGAGTTACGACAAATTGAAAGCCCGATTGCAGAACCTTGGTCGTTCGGTTTTACAACAAGAGGAAAAATAAAATTACGTTTTACTTTTTGATATACCTCATCAAATAAATATTTATTTTTTTCCAATAAAAGCCAATCGGCAGTAGTAACCCCGCTATGCCTCAAAATGGTTTTGGTAATATGCTTATCCATAGAGATAGCAGAGGCCAATATACCGGAACCTGTATAAGGAATTTTTTTAAATTCCAATAGTGATTGAATTTTTCCGTCCTCACCCCAATTGCCGTGAAGAGCATTAAAAACAATATCAACATCATTAAACAATTTTGAATTAACGGCATCAATATAATTTGTTGATGAAATAGGGAAACAATCGCAATCGGAAAAATATTCCGCTTCGGTTTGAGGTTGATTTTTCCCATATGCAGGATCAATGAGGCGTACCCGATAGCCTAATGAGCGTAAAGCTTTTAAGACTCCTTCGGCAGAATATTTTGAAATCGGGCGTTCTGGTGAAGCACCGCCTAATAACAATCCCACGGTTATTTCGTTGTTAGAAATTTTCATCACAATATTTTATTCCATCTGCCACGTTCAAGTTCGGTCATTAAACGCATATTCGCTAATCCGTCCTCGGCAGTAATAAGAGGCGATGAATTTTTTAAAAATGCCTTTTGAACATCACGCAATAAAAACAATTGTTTATTTGCTCTACGACGAAACGCTTTTTTCCCTTCATTTTGAAAATCTATAATCAATTTTGCGGGAGAAGTTTTTTGTCCGATTAATTTATCTATAACAATCGTACCGTTATGCCCTAGTATTTCAATTCTGTTTACGGGATTAGAAACATTATACGAAACATTAATTATTCCGTAGCCACCGGAGTTAAATTTAAACACGGCAGCAAAAAAATCGGATACTTCGCTTGTATAAATTATATTATCCTGCACACCGCAAATCGGTTCTACATCGCCGCCCAGATATCTGAATAAATCTATAAGAT
Source organism: uncultured Melioribacteraceae bacterium (assembly GCA_964617555.1). GTDB lineage: Bacteria > Bacteroidota > Ignavibacteria > Ignavibacteriales > Melioribacteraceae > 1-14-2-50-31-20. The sequence continues at coordinate 18,085 of CAZTYP010000037.1, forward strand.
GTGTACCCAAATCACGCAGAGGCCCGCCACCGCTTGCATTAAGCCGGTATCTAAAATTATCGTTAGGTTTAAAATCAATATTAAAATTTGCAGTTACGGAAACAATTTTTCCGAGATAGTGATTATCAATAAACTCTTTGGTTTTTTTTATTACGGGGTGATGGCGCATTGAATAATTAAGTGTAAGTATTACATTGTTCTTATTGCAAATTTTAACCATCTCCTTAGCTTCGGCAAGTGTTACGGATAACGGTTTTTCGCATAAAATATGTTTTCCGGCTTTAGCTGCTTGAATTACCTGCATATAATGGTCGGAATTTTTACTTGAAATATAAACCGCATCAATATTGCTTTGCAAAAAAGCTTGGTAATCATCAAAACTGTTTTCCGCAATAAATTTTTGTTTTATAAATTCGGCTCGGGTTTTATTTGAACTGTATACGGAAATTAATTTGCTTTTTTTAAGATGTTGCAATGCCGGCAAAAAGGTGTTCTCCAAAAAATATCCGCATCCGGCAACACCCCATTTTAATTTTCGAGGTAGTGTTTTTTTTATATTAATTTTTTGCAAGTTTACCCCGCTTATAAGTTTAATTTTTTCATTAACATTTTTATAGGTGTTGAGTTCTGCATAATATAAAAATGAATTGCAGGAGAATTATTATTAAGTAAATCTTCAACTTGTTTTGCCGCCCATTCAACGCCTATTTCCACAACATGCTCATCTTTGGCTTCATTTATTTCGGCTACCAAATCAACCGGTAAATTAATATAAAAATTTTTAGGAAGTGAGATTAATTGCTTTTTACTGGTTAACATTTTTAAGCCAGGAATAATAGGAACATTAATCCCCGCTGCTTTACAACGATCAACATAATCGTAATACGATTTATTATTAAAAAACATTTGAGTTACAATATATTCGGCACCGGCTTCAATTTTCTTTTTCGTATTTTCAACGTCAATATCAATATTAGGAGCTTCAAAATGTTTTTCGGGGTAACCGCCTACGCCAATGCAAAAATTACTTTTATCGGCATCAAGCAGAGTATCTTCAACATAAATGCCCTTATTCATATTACTAATTTGTTTTACCAAATCAATTGCATATTCATTTATCGAACGCCCGAATTTCGTCGGTTTTTTATATCCGCTATCATCTCCGCGAACCGCAAGGACATTATCAATTCCGAGATATCTAAGCTCAATCAGAAAATCTTCCGTTTCTTCTTTTGTAAATCCGTTACAAATAACATGCGGTACGGCGTCAATACCGTATTTATTTTGTATTAATGCGCAAATGCCCAAAGTTCCCGGGCGTTTACGCTTTATCTTCATATTAAAACCACCGTCCGGGGTTTCTTCGTAAAGTACTTCGGCAGCATGACTTGTAATATCAATAAACGGAGGATTAAATTTTACTAAATCTTCCAATACCCCGAGTAACTGATTTATATGTCCGCCGCGTTTGGGAGGAATTATTTCAAAACTGATTAATGTTTCGTTTGCTTTTGCCAAATGTTCCGTAACTTTCATAATAACTCAATTAGTTTTTTTTTTAGAAAATAAATTTACAATTTTTTGATTTGAATTACATAAACTCATTTTCTCCTAATCAGTTTGAGTAAATCATAATTACTGTTTTCAATGTTTTGGATGTTTATATTTACCGTAATATATTTCCCTTGAAGCCATAATTTAGTCATATCATCATAATGATTACTCATAAAGTATCCGGATTGACCGGTTGTAAGAACGAAATTAACTTCGTCCGGTTTGGCAAAATCAAAAATAAATCTTAATGCCGGACCTAATTTACTGTTGTACGGATTTGTGAAAGAGAATTCGCTATTAAAAATTGTTGTTCCGTCTCCACCTATAGGATAAGGACCTATATCCAATAAATTTGCAAGTAGCGGAGAACCTTTGCTAAAAAGATGTTTAAACGTTACGGTATGAATATTTCTCCATTGCCATTGTGCAATATTTTTCCCGAACTTGTTTTCGAGCATTTCCAATGCTTGAACCAGACTTTTTCTTATAATATCATCACGGGTTTCTGTTATATTCGTGTTAATATTATTCCACCACGAGGAATTTTTTTCTTCCAATAGTTCGCGCACTTTACGATATGGAACATTGGCAATAAAAACATATTCATTAAAAAGTTCTTTTCCCATTTCGTCCATAAAAATATTACGGATAAGTTTTTGAAAAAAGACATTAAAGATTGTAGGGACTTGGCTGTCCTCGTCCATCACAAAATCCCATTGACGTAAAAGCAACAATGCGGTTTTAAGATTTTCATCTTTAATTTTAACATTGTTAAAAGCATTGGTAATATACGGCGTAATATGTTTTGCATAATGTGATTGGAAATCATGTTGGTATTTTTCAAAATCGGAAGACGAATGTTTTTTCTTACTTGTTAACAATTCTGTTATTCTCTCTATACGCGAAGCGGGCTCCCATAAATTCGAGATATGGTAAGGATAATTTTTTATGGTTTTGTTATTTGCCGTGGCAATAAAATTATCGGAAGGATTATAGAGCATTGGCATTTTTTCAAAAGGGACAAATCCTTTCCAATCGTATTTATCCGTAATTCCGTCATATACTAATGTGGGCGATGGGTTCAGGCGTATCGGCAACTTAGCACCGCAAATATACCCGATATTCCCTTCGGCATCTCCATAAACAAAATTTTGTCCGGGAGCAGAAAAAAGTTTAACACCGTTTTTAAATTCTTCCCAATTTTTCGCTCTGTTAATTTTAATCATTGCGGAAATTTCATCGGTAAAATCCAAAGCCGTCCATCGCATACTGATATCGGCCTTTTGTTGATATTCGTTTTTGAATTTGGAATTGTAAAGATGAATACCGGAAACAATGGGACCGCGATGAGTTTTCTTTATTTCAAAAATTTCCGGGGAAGAATCTTTAATAAAAATCGTATCGGTTACAATAGAAAGATTATGCCATTTACCGTTATATAAATATTTCGTATTGCCGGAATCAAGTTGTTCAAGATAAAAATCAGCATCATCGGCCATTACATTTGTTAGTACCCAAGCTATATTATTATTTTTACCGATAATAAACGCAGGCACCCCGGGTATAGAAAAACCTTCACCATTCCAAACATCACTTCTGACAACCGAAAACATAAATTTACCCGGTGCTTGAAAAGCCAAATGAGGGTCGTTTGCAATAATTACTTTTCCGTTTTCGGATTTTTCGGCATTAACAACCCAGTTGTTGGAACCTATATGAGTTCCCTCAAAACCGATAAATTTTCTAAAAGCTTTATCCACTTTATAAAAATCCGTAGTTATACCAGCCGCCTTATTCAAATATTCGGGAATAACGGTAGGAGCATTTTCATCAAAATCGGGGAGTAATGATTTAACTTTATCGGCACCGAATTTTTGAACCAAGTGCGAAAAAGCGATATCGGTCCACCAACTTATATTTAACTCCCAAGCCATCAATTTACCAAGCAATAAACAATGTTCAGGTTTCCAAGGTTCCGGTTCGTAACCGAGTAAATCAAATTCAAAAGTGTAATTACCATCTGCTTCTTTTATATAAGCATTAACCCCTTCGGAGTACGCCTTCAATATATTTAGAGAATGCTTGCTGATTTTTGCAAGACTCCGTTTAACCACTTTATGAAGTCCCAGTGTTCTGAACATTTTGTCGAACGGCAAGGTTGAGTTTCCCAACACCTCACTCAATTTTCCCATCCCGGCTCTGCGTGAAATATCCATTTGAAAAAGCCGTTCTTGCGCATGCACATAGCCGAGAGCAAAAGCAGCATCTAATTCATCATTTGCAATAATATACGGCACGGCATATTTATCACGATAAATTTTTACATTGTTATTAATTCCGGCAACTACAACCTCACCCGAGTATTCCGGCAATTTGGAATTTAGAACAAAATACGAGATTACCACTACTGCTATTATTAAAGCAACAATTGTTGTAAAAATGCCCGATACAATTTTAATTCCTTTTTTCATTTACTCTTCTTCCGCTTTATAATCAATTAAATTTTCTTCCGTTAATTCATTAGTTAATTTTACGGATAAAACCTTTTTCGATTTAATTCCGAGTTTTTTCATTTTTTCCGCTTGCGAAATTAAATTCCCTCTTCCGTTTTTTAATCTGTTAATTGCAAGTTCGTACGAGTTTTTTGCTTTATCCAAACTATCTCCAACGGCAACAAGAGAATCCGTAAATCCTACAAACTTATCGTACAAATCGCCTGCACGTTTTGCAATTTCCTGAGCATTTTTACTTTGTTTTTCATACCGCCAAATATTATGAATGGTTTTTAACGTAACCAATAGTGTTGTAGGAGTAACAATAACAATATTTTTTTCGAATGCTTCGCTAAATAATTCCCGATTGTTTTCCATTGCCAACATAAATGCGGATTCAATGGGAATAAACATTAAAACATAATCCAACGTATATAGTTCTTCAATATCATCGTAATTTTTTTGACTGAGTTCGGATATATGTTTTTTTATGCTTTGCAAATGTTCTTTAAGATATTGTTTTTTTTCATCTTCATTTTCCGCTTCATTAAATTTTTGATATGCAGTTATGGAAACTTTGGAATCTATGATAACATCTTTTTTGTTTGGTAAATGCACAATGGCATCGGGACGCTTACGTTTGCGGTCGTTATCTGTAAAAGATGCCTGCAATTCATATTCTATTCCTTTTTGCAACCCGGATTCTTCCAAAACGCGTTCCAGTATTACCTCTCCCCACGCCCCTTGTTTTTTTGTATCGCTTTTTAGGGCATTAGTTAAACTGGATGCCTCTTTACCGAGTTTTTCATTCAACTCCCGTAAGCTTTCTATTTGAGTTTTTAGTGCTACTCTGTCATTGGAATCGTTTTTGTAAACTTCATCAACTCTGTGTTTGAACTCGTTAAACTCTTTTTTAAGCGGGTCTAAAATGCCGGAAATGTTTTCTTTATTTAATTCTGTAAATCTTTTACTTTTTTCTTCAAGAATTTCGTTGGATAAATTTTTGAACTCACTTTTCATCTCTTCTTTTGCTTTCTCCAATAGCTCCAATTTTTCGGCTGTTGCTTCTCGTTCTTTCTTCAACATTGTTTCCAATTCTGCAATTCTCTTTTCCAATCGAGTATTTAACTCTGTTATAGCTTGTACTTCTTCTTCTTTTCTTGCCAGCTCTTCTTCCAATTCATCAATTCTTAATACGCGTTCACTCAATCTGGATTTCTCTTTTTCAAGGAGAATCAACTCGTCTTTAATTTCTTTTTCGGCATCGGCTTTAACAAGGGCAATTTTGTTTTTCATAATCAAAGCTGTAAAGAAATAGGTTATTACAATTCCAACAAGCAAGCCGATAATTATTCCTTCCATTTTTCCTCTTTTAAATTTTGAAAAGTTTTTTTCGAAAATACAAAATTCACAAATCAATAACATATTTAAGATAATCCGAATTACAAGGAGATTTTACTTGCCGAAAAATAAATTAACAAACATGTGAAATAAGAGAATAGAAATTATTTATTGGAAAAATTATTAATTAGATTTTATTTTAACAGCTAAATATTATCAAATATACATGTATGAAGAAATTAGATTTTACCCCTGCAAAATCAACACAAGATTTCCGAAACAATTATAAGTTGCATGATATTGCCGAATACAACGGCAGAAATTTACTTTTACAATGGGGCTTTAATTGCACGGAATTCGGAGAAGACAACCGCTACAAAAAGGTTTGGGAAAAAGGGGAAGACAAACCGGATGCAATAATTTACTACAAAAACAAAGCGGCTTTACTCGATTGGAAAGGAAAACACGGGAGTAAATGGTTAGTTAACAAACGCGCCATAAATTCGTACAAAAAATGGAGTGAGGAATTAGGGATTCCCGTTGTTATTGCTTTTTTTGTAATTGATAACGAAGGAAAAATTATAAAACGGAATTTTGCCGTTACCAGCAAGCATAAATATAAAATTTCACAAAAAAAACAATGGGATAAAAACATTACCGTTGAATTTGCAAACGATATACCGGAATTTACAAAAGCAAATTTGATAAATGAACTTTTTATTTAGAAAAAATATCCTACGGCAAAATAGACTAACGGCTCACCAAGTATAAAAACGTTATTCAAGTTTGTATCTATTTCAAAACTTCTGCCCACCCCTATATCAGCCGGACCTATAGGGGTATCGAACGAAATCATAAAACCTGCGGCATGCCTAAAATCGTTAAAGTGCATTTCCTCTTTGTGCGCCCATATTGACCCGACATTGTATCTGAATGAAACGTATGAATTAAACAATAATTTAAAGGGAAGCTGATATCTGTAGGCCAACGATGCAATAAATATTTGTCTTCCTCTGTACTCGTTCTCGTGAAAACCCCAAAATGAAAACTGCCCGCCAAAGGAAAATTGTTGACTTAACGGAAGTGTAGCATCTGCAAAACCAATCTCAATTCTCGGTATAATAGTATTTCTATTGTTCAGCGAAAAATATCCCTTATATTTTAATGCATATTTCACATACGAAACTTCGGCACCCAATAAACTTTGTGATGTTTCATAATATGTGTTAAATACAGAGCCGGAATTAGGATAAGGGTATTTATCTTGGGTATCTATACGCATACTGAATTTTAATGCCGCAACGTTCATATTATAGGGTTCCACAGTGTTACCTGTAATATTATAAATACGATTCTGTTCATATCTGTATTCCGCTATCAGATTCCCGAATTTTTTAGCCTGCATTCCTATACCTATGGAAGCCCCGTATAATATTTGGCGATATTCCCCCGTCTTGGCTCGTATATAACGATTAGGATTTGTTTGAGGAATATCTTCATATGAATATATATTTTTGCTGTCGTAATATCCTTTTATCTTGTAAGTAAGAAACGTATCAAAAATTCTGTTAGCTTTATGCTCCAATATATATAACTGATTACGTACACCGCCAAAAAGAAAAAGCCCCAATTCACTTCCGGTACCAAATAAATTTTCATTCCGTATATCAACCGAAGGTTGAAAAAAGCGTTCGTTATCCAACTTAATTCCGAAACGAATAATTCCGGTGAGTTTATCTTCCACAATTACATTGATTATTTTTTTCCCGTCATTTTTTTTTACGTTAATATCTATTGAATTAAAAAGATTTGTAGTACGTAAATTCTCCAAAGTTTTAAATAAATTTCCGGAAGTAAGAATTTCATTTTCTCCGAAGGCAAGTTCTCTTTCTATCAACGCTTTAGTACTCCGTTGATTACCGCTTATAACAACAGAATCAACGCGTCCTTCGTCAACAAGAATAAAAAGTTCACCGGTAGAATCGGAAAAATTAACTTCGGAAACTTCTGCAAGAGGATATCCTTTTTTTCTGTAATATCTTTGGACCTCAATCAATGAGTTTTCCAACGTTGTTACCGAATAAGGAACATCCTTTATTCGGAAGAGTAATTTCAAAACATCCGAGCGAAATTTATCGCGAACACCGTAAAGTTTAATTTTTGTTACTGCCGGATTCAGTTCATATTCAATTTTAAGCTTAGAACAACAACTCTCTGTTATCAATTCGGCGGAAATAGTTTTATAAACTTCATTGTCAAACTCATCAACAATGGCAAGAAACAGTTCTTGCATAGTAATAATCTTGCGATTTGCAAAATTATTAATAATTCTGTTTTCCACAACGGAAGCGGAATTGTATGGTATTAAATTCCCGATGTAAATATCGGGATATTCTCTGCCTTTTAACCGTATTTGTTTTAAATCAGATTTTATTTTATCTATTTTTTTAAGTGTTTCGTTATAACCGAGCTCAATTAAAGAATCAAGAGAAGTAAAATCATCATTTTTCTTTCCGTTAAAATCCGGCTTTATAATAACATCTGCTAATTTCAGATTTTCCTTTGTAACAATGCTCATAGGTATGGAAACAATCTGATCGGCTATTTTCAAGGGTGAGTTTAAATCCTCGGCTTTGCGGAGTTTACTTGTAGCATCCACAGCAATTATGTAATTACTCCCCAAATTTTTTGCTGCTTTTGTAGGAACATTAGCCACAAGTCCGCCGTCAACAAGAAGCATGGAATCAATTTTAACCGGTTCAAGCAAAAAAGTAACACTTGAACTTGCCCGTAATGCTTCGCCCAGCGACCCTTTGCCGAGCACCACCATTTTCCCTGTAGTTAAATCGGTACTTACGGCTCTAAATCTATATTTAAGTTCATCAAAAGAATTATATGTATGCAGCGGAGCATTCAGAGTGTAATAATTAAGGAAGCTTTTAAATCTTTGTCCCGAATTAAATGCTCTCGGAAGAATCGGCTTAAATCCATCCAATTTAAGGGATAATACGGCAACGTCTTCGGTAATTTTTTGGTCAAGATAAAGTTCATTACGCGAGGTTTCGTTTGAAGAATAAAACTTATTCCAATCCGTCGAAGTAATAATTTTTTCCAATTCATTAACGGTATAACCTGATGAGTACAGCCCCCCGATAATACTTCCCATACTCGTACCCACAATAAATTCGATGGGAATATTATTTTCTTCCAACGCTTTAATTACACCAAGGGCAACAACTGCACGAGCACCGCCTCCGCTTAAAGCCAAAGCAACTCTGGGCTTACATTCAGGTACTTTTATTGTTAACCCGAAAGGGAGTTTTTGTTTAAAAAATTTCGGGACAAACTTTGTTGTGTTTTGCTGCGCAATAAGCAAGGCAGGGAAAAGAAAAACCAAAACTATTTTTATTATTCTATTCACGACAATAAAAATAGAGAAAAGTTAATAAAATTTAATTATTAACTTTTCTCCAAAGTCTTTACTTTCTTTTTTTATTGTTTCTTTGTTGAGCTTTTTTTTGTTCCTCGGCGGCTTCCATCATCTTTTGCATAAATCCGGGTTTTTTGTTTTTTCTATCCACAGGAACCAGCTCAATATTACTCTGCTTTTTATTGATGTAATATTGCTGAATAATGGAAAGCAAATTAAACATCATATAATATAAATTTAATCCTGAAGAAAAATTCATAAACATAAATGTCATCATTATAGGCATCATATAAACCATTGCCTTTTGATTGGGATCTTTAACGGTCATTTTTTGCTGGAAGAACATTGTAATACCAAGTAATATTGCAAGTATGGAAATTTGATCGACATTTACTATAGGAATTTTAAATGGCAGCGAAAAAACGAAATCGGGCGAAGCCAAATCTTTTATCCATAAAAAGGACTCGTGTCTTATTTCTATTGCAACTCTGAAAAAAGCAAACAAAGCAAACAGAATAGGCATTTGGAGCAACATAGGTAAACATCCCCCGGCGGGATTTATTCCATAGGTTTGATAAAGCTTCATTGTTTCTTTTTGAATTTTCTGCTGATCGCCTTTATATTTTTCTTTAATCTCGGCAATCTTAGGTTGTAATTTTGCCATCTTTCCCATACTCAAGTAACTTTGCTTTGTAAGAGGAGAAAGCAAAATTTTTATTAAAATGGAAAAGATAATTATTACAATACCGTAATTGGGAATAAAGCTGTGTAAAAAGGTAAAAAGCGGTTGCAAAAAATATTCCGAAATAGGACGCGTAACAAATTTTAATCCGAAGAAACTTCCAAAATCATAAATTGCTTCGTAATTTTTATTATACGCATTTAATATTTCGTACTTAACGGGACCAAGATACAAAGCAAATTTATCTTTTTGATAATTAGACTTACCAAAAGGAATTTTTAAACTTACACTGTAATATTCCCTAATACCCAACGAAGGGATATTAACCCGGGTACCTTCTAATTTTGCTCCGTCGTCAACTGTTGGGGCTTCGGGAGAAAGTATCATTGCAAAATATTTGCTTTTAATACTTACCCAATCAATTTTTCCGTGAACATCCTTTTCAACTTTTTCGTCTTCGGATTCAGCATCAATGATAAATAATTCTCCTCCACCGTAAAAAGCGGAATTAGCATATGTGGCTTCGTCAACCGAATTTAATTCCAAAAAATTTAATCCGCTTTGCCAAGCAATATCGTAACGATTATCCGTAATCACATCATTCATGTTTACCATTTCAACTTCCACTTTGGATTGATAATCATTTCCGTAGAAGATGAAATTCTTTCTAATCTCTTTATTGTTATCCGCTTTATAGGTGTAAGAAAGTTTTAAGGAGTCGGAGCCGGAAAGTTTATAATACCAATTATCCGCAGTAGTTGTAAAATCCAATTTGGAAGTATTAACTAATTTACCTCCGTCTCTGGTTACAAAAATAAGATCGAGGTCGCCTCCGTTTGTTTGGTTTAGTAATTGTACATGTGTATTGTAAAAATCGTTTTCGTCAAATTTATCGTAATACCAAGTTTGATATTTCTTTAAATAGCATTTGCGAATTTTGCCGCCTTTACTGGTCATTTCTATCTTATACAAATCGGTTTCAATTGTAATAACACTTTCGGGTTTATCCGTAATTCTAAATAATCCGGTTTGCATATTTTCTGTAGAATCACTACTGTTTGCAACTACCGTTTCAGGTTTTGTTCTTTCTTTTTTAATATCGGAATTCTCGGACTCAACTTTTTCCGGTTCGTTTTGTTGAGTTACCAATGTTGTATCGGCAGCAGATGCCGTTTGAGGTTGTGGCTCGGGGGTATTGAAATAAAGCCATACAACTAAGACTACCCCCATTAAAACAAATGCTAAGGTTGACTGTTTATCCATTTATGAATTTCCGGGTTTATTTTGTTCTGTTAAAATATAACTTTTAATTGTATTGAGAATTTCTATTATATCCTCTTCAACATCTTTTAAGAATAATCGAGGATATTTTTTTTTATTAATCGAATTTGGAGAAATCATTAAGAGCAAAGTTCTGTTTCCGAGTACAGAGGTTAGAATTTCTTTATTTAATCTGTACGATTCTCTGATTAATCGCTTCATTCTATTACGCCAAACAGCATTACCCGCTTTTTTATAAACAGCCGGAACAATTTTAACCGTGCCGGCTTTTTTATCCTCAATATAAAAAATAGCCTTTAATTTTCGGCTATTTGAATAAATTCGTTTCCCTGAATTAAATAGTAGAGAAATTTCATTTTTCTTTTTGATTCTTTCATGTTTAGAAAGGCCAAAGCGTTTCACGCCGGTTTACCTAACAATTGGACTAATATTCGTCACTAACTGTTAATTTTTTTCTGCCTTTGGCTCTGCGTCTTGAAAGTACGGCTCTTCCGTTTTTAGAAGCCATCCTTTCTCTGAATCCGTGCTTGTTTTTTCTTTTTCTATTGCTTGGCTGAAAAGTCCTTTTCATAATACACCTTTTTCGTTAAATCATTTTTAATACAGAGTATAAAATTACTCAAATAATATAAAAAACACAATTTTTTTCGAGTTGCAAAATTTTGCTTTTTATCTTTTTTATCTCGGTTTATGCCGAATTTCCCGAAAAAAAACGATAGACATCCCGTAAAAAAGATAACGGATTATAAAACTGGTTTTAAGGAATTCCCTTTTGAATGTGAAAACTTTTTGCCCGTTTTTGCCAGTTTCGTCTTTAAATATAAGAGATATTCCATCGGATTTTCACCGATACATTTTTTCCCTTTGTAAATCAGATAATTTTTTCTGTGAGAAACAGGAGTAAAGGAAGGCATAATTACGTTAGCTCCGGCTCGTAAACCTTTTTCACGTCCGCTTTTATTTAAGGTTGCCAAGGCCGTTGTTGCAGGAATATGTACATTATGCAAAACAATGCGCGCAACAGCCATTGTATTAAGCAATAGACGTAAGTTACCGTTCGGAATATTGTGGAACGGAGTGTTTTCCGCATGAATAAAAGGAGAAAATGACGCCATATCTACATCAAGTTTATTACACAGAATAATATCGTCGGCGATGTTTTCCGCCGTTTGATTTGGCAAACCTACTATATTGCCGCTACCGATTTGAAAACCGATTTGTTTTAGATATTTCAAATGCTTAATTCTTGTTTCAAAATTTTGTCCGGGATGAATTTTATTATACAACGTCTTATTTGCCGTTTCATGTTTTAACAAGTATCTGTCTGCCCCCGCATTACGCCATATGTCGTAATCTTTAAAAGGACGTTCACCAACGCTTAACGTTATGGCAACATCAAAACTGTTTTTAATTTGTTTTATTATCTTTTCAATAAACTTACCGGTATAAAACGGATCTTCGCCGGATTGCAACACTATGGTTTTAATTCCTGCACCATAAATAGATTCTGCAACTTCCAAAATCTCCTTTGCCCCCATTCTAAAACGCTTAATGCTTTTATTGGATTTTCGTAAGCCGCAATAGAAACAATTTTGCCTGCAATAATTTGAAAACTCAATAATTCCGCGTAAATGAATTTGATTCCCGAAATATTTTCGGGTTATACTTTCAGCTTTATCGTAGAGCAAGTTGCATTCCTCTGTATTATTAAGTAAAATGAGAAAAATAATTTCTCTTTTAGACAACTTTTCCTTATTTAATATTCTAAATAAATTCATAATTTTTAACATTAAAAATAGACATCCCGTTCACCGTTAATTAATCTGGCAATCATTTTTTTTGTAGCGTTTCTTTCTTTTTCGGGTAATTTTTCAATCTGTTGCATCAGTGCTTTTTCCGCCTCTTCAACATAACCGTTTGAAGCAAAATCAAGAAGATATTCTTTAAAGGTAGCAAGAGCATTCGGAGTACAAATTTCACCGATTTTTCCGGATTTGGCAAGTTCCATAAATCTATCACCCGTTCTGCCGGAACGATAGCAAGCCGTACAAAAACTCGGTAAATATCCCAACTCGCAAACATCTTTAACAACCTCGTCTAAAGAACGATGGTCGCCAAGCTGGAACTGCCCGAATTTGCTTTTTGCTTTTTTTTCTTCTTTATATGCCCCCGGAGAAGTTTTACTGCCGGCACTAATTTGCGATACACCTATATTAAAGAGTTCTCTGCGTAATTGCGGTTTTTCGCGAGTAGATAAAATTATTCCCGTATATGGTACGGCAAGACGCAAAACGGCAACAATTTTCTTGAAGGATAAATCGTCAACAGCATGCGGCGGTTGTTGTGCTGCGGGTGCATTTAATGCAGGTTCCAACCGAGGGATGGAAATTGTGTGCGGACCTACGCCAAGTGTTTTATCCATATAATTTGCATGTGAAAGCAATGCAAGCACTTCAAACTTATAATTGGTTAAACCGAACAATGCTCCTATTCCAAGGTCATCTATTCCGGCATCAAAAGCCCGTTCGGGGGCATGCAATCGGAAAGCATAATCTTTTTTTGGCCCAGAAGGATGCATAATTTTGTATGTTTGATAATGATAGGTTTCTTGAAAAATCTGGTATGTTCCTATTTCAAAACTATGAAGAATTTTAAAATCTTCTGTTGTAAGAGGTGCAATGTTTACATTAACTCTGCGAATATTATTTCCGTTATAATTTATCGAATAAATCCTTTTAATTGCTTCCCCGACAAAATCAAGGTTTGCTTCCTTTGGATGTTCGCCGCAAACCAAAAGCAACCGCTTTTGTCCGGTAGTAATAAGTTCTCTTGCCTCCGCTTCTATCTCGTCAATTGTTAATGTACGGCGTGTAATCTCTTTATTATCAATTCTAAAAGCACAGTAGAGACAATTGTTTACACATGCATTTGTAAGATAAAGGGGAGCAAACATCACAAGTCTGTTTCCGTAAATACTTTCCTTTATCTCTTTTGCGGCCGAAAAAAGTTCATACAATACTTCCTTATCGGTAATATTTAGTAACGCCGCACTTTCTTCCAACAGAATTCCTTTTCTTTTTTTTGCTTTTCCGATAATTGAAAGTTGTAAATCTTTGTTCCTTAAATTGTCATCTTCAATCAAAGAGTTTATATATTCCTCGTTAATAAATTCCATTTCATTTCCTTTTTGTTTATCTAACTCCATCCAAAAAATATTCCAGAATCTTTCTTGCGAAATTTATACTGTAACACGTTTTCAGATTATGTTTTTCTTCAAAATAGGAATGATTTCTACTTAAAATAAGAATTAATTGCCTTCCCTCTTTCCGTACAATACAAAATCAAAAAAAAACTATGGTATAAATTTTGTTTTTCTATTTAAAACAACTTGAGAAAAAAATGAATACCGTAAGTAATGCTGAACGAAAACATATTGTTTTTATCGGTAAAAGAAATGTGGGGAAATCTTCTTTAATAAATGCCTTTGCTAATCAGGAGTTGAGTATTGTAAGCAATATCGCCGGCACAACTACCGATCCCGTTCGCAAAGCAATGGAATTACTCCCTTTCGGACCAGTGGTATTAATAGATACCGCGGGAATAGATGATATAGGAGAACTCGGAGAAAAAAGAATAAATCAAACTCTTAAAGTTATATCTTCGGCAGATTTTATTTTATTTGTTATTGACGGAAAAAATAAAATTGAAGATGTTGACAAAGAATATATAAGACGTCTTAAAAAAAACACCACCCCTTTTATATTTGTAATTACAAAAAGTGATTTGGGCATTGAACAAAATTTAATCTCCGAGTTGAAACGGTTCGGAAATAAAATAATAATCGTATCGGTTACCGATAAAAAAAGCATTTACCGATTAAAAGAAACAGTGATAGAATTAATGCCGAAAGAAAAAGAGATTCCTCTTTTGGCAGACCTTGTACCCAAAAACAGTATTATAGTTCTTGTTGTTCCCATAGATCCCGGCGCACCCAAAGGACGAATAATAAAACCGCAAGTACAGGCACTAAGGGAAGCACTTGATACAAATTTAATTTCAGTTGTTGTTCAAGCCACAGAACTAAAAAAAGCACTCACCAAACTTAATCAAGCCCCGGCACTTGTTGTTACCGATAGCCAAGCTATTTTTTCTGTTGCCAACGATGTTCCCTCGAATATTCCTCTCACAACTTTTTCAATTTTAATGGCACGTAATAAAGGTGATATCAAAAAACTTTTAACCGGCTTGGAAAAATTGGATAACTTGAAAGAAGGAGACAAAGTTTTGATTTCCGAAGCATGTACACATCATGCACAAAAATACGATATAGGACGAGTTAAAATACCAAATTGGTTACAAAAACATACAGGCAAAAACCTTATAATAGATATAGCCGCCGGAAGAGATTACCCCGAAGATTTATCCGAATATAGTTTGATTATCCATTGCGGCGGTTGCATGATTACACGTGCCGAAATGCAAAGCAGAATTAAACACGCCGAAATCTCAGGAATACCCATTGTAAATTACGGATTGATTATCTCCTATATGCACGGGGCAATTCCACGCGTATTAAAACCACTGTTAATATAAAGATTGAATCTTTTGTTTTGTAATTTTATATTGATTTGCCATTATTATATTTATCGGAGAAATTATGAAACAAAATTTAACCGCCGTTTTCTTTTCAGTTGCCATAGTGCTTGCATCAATTATTTTAGGATATTCCTATTTAAACAGAACCCAACCGGTAGGAACAATTTCCGTTACGGGACTAGGAGAAAAGAACTTCACTTCCGATTTGATTGTTTGGTCGGGCAGTTTTTCCAGAACAAATATGAATTTGCGCGATGCTTATTCCAAATTAAAAAAAGATAAAATAATCATTTTGAATTATATGCAAAATAAAGGGATTGCAAGAGAAAATATAATTTTTAGTGCGGTTTCCACAAACAAAAATTCAAGAGCGGAATACTCTGCGGACGGTAAATATATCGGTTCTGTTTTTAACGGCTATACTCTTTCCCAAACCGTTGAAATCGAATCTAAAAACGTAGAAAAAGTTGAAGAAGTTTCTCGCGAAATAACAGAATTACTAAACCAAGGTATTCAGTTCTATTCCGACTTGCCACGATATTATTACACTAAACTTTCGGATTTAAAAATTGAAATGATTTCTAAAGCAACAGAAGATGCAAGAATACGTGCGGAAAAAATAGCTGAAAATTCCGGCACAAAACTCGGAAAATTAATTTCAGCCAAAATGGGAATTTTCCAAATTACGGGTCAAAATTCAGATGAGGATTATTCTTGGGGCGGAACGTTTAATACTTCTTCCAAAGAAAAAACGGCTTCCATTACAATGAAACTTACATACGGAGTAAAATAACCGGACTGTTACATTTGTTGAGTAGTTAAACTAAATCAACAAATTTTGCATCAACAATCTTTTTCAAATCTTCAGGATTAAGTTTTACTTGTGTACCGCGAACACCGGCGCTTATGAATATTGCATTAAAAAGTTGTGCGGTTTCATCAATATATATTGGGTATCGCTTTTTTAATCCAAGCGGAGAACACCCTCCTTTTATATATCCTGTTAACGGCAAAAGCTCTTTTTCTTTTATCATTTCAATTTTTTTTACTTCCGCTACCGCAGCAGCTTTCTTTAAATTTAATTTTTCGGGACCCGGAATTACAAAAATGAAAATTTCATTTGTGTTTGCACGGGTAACCAATGTTTTAAAAACCGATTCCGGCTCTACATCTATTTTTTTTGCGACTGAAACAGCATCAATTTCTTTAATGGAAAATTTATAATTAAATAATCCAAAATTTATTTTGTTGCTTTCAAGTATTCTTACGGCATTTGTTTTTTTCATTTGATTCGATATTTTTTAACCAATAACCAAATATTAAAAAATCAAAATATTGCATCTTTAACAGATTTACAAAATAAAAGATAACTGTTCATTCTTATTTTGTTCAATTAAAATTTTAAGTGCTGTAATATAAAACACATAATGTTAAATTAGGATAAAAAATCGGGAGGGGAAAAACTTATATTAAAATAACTTATCCATATTCCATATAACTAATTTTATTTAAATATACGATGGAAAAACAATTGGTGATTTTGAGCACAAAATTAAAAAAATATTTGAATTTTTGTATAATAATTCAAATGTTGAACTAAAGGAATTTTTAATCAATGCAGCAGAGGTTATCATGAAAAAATTTTTCATTCTTTTTATCACCATTTCCTCCTTTTTATTTGCCCAAGATTTTCAGGTATCAAATACCGGAATTTATTCGGTTGACCCGCCACATATTGCAGTTGCTGGGTCTACGGTACATTTGGCTTTCGGGACAAATTTTTCTTATTTTCAGTTTGATAAAAACGGTCCCGCTGCCCCTATTGATAATCCTATCAGACCGGTAGAAACAAGTCCTTATACAACCGATATTGTTGTTGACCCTACAAACAGTAACCACCTTGCCATTGTATATTACACATATCATTACGACAGCTATAATTCTTCAAGTTTTTTTATTGCTTACGTTACGGAAAGTAATGATAACGGAGCAAATTGGGAAACTCCGGTTCTTTTGGACACAATTCAAAACGGAAGTTCAATAGGAAATATTACACAGGAGATTCCGGTAGCAAAATTTTCCAATGCGGGTAATTTATATCTCCTTTGGAAAGTCCACCAGAACAGCACAACTACCAATGCCCTTTATCTTTCCAAAAACTTAGGTACAAAAATAAGAATTGACGACCCGAATACTAATGATTTGGAATTAGCGGTTAGTTTGGATGTTGAAACATTTAACGGCACGGAATGGGTGGCGGTTTCATACGGAAAAACGGTAAATAGTAAAGTTAATTTTTATTTAAAATATTCCTCGGACGGAGCATCTTCGTTCTCTGACGAAATTCTTGTTAAAAACGACGGCGAAACATTCTTAACCATCGAACATCAAACAACCGTATTTATGAATGCCGGCGGTAAATTTATGTATGTTTATCGGGATTTTGCTCATGGCCCTAAATTAATTACCTCGGACGATTCCGGTGTTACTTGGAAAGATCAGGGAACGGTTGAATCTCATAAATATGTTTATGTTGCACTTAGAAGAATGCCGGGAACAACGAATTATTTTGTAAAGGCATTTATGGACAACAATGATAATTTAACCTATTTTACAAGTACTGATTTACTTGATTGGAACAATGCCGGTCAACTAAACAGCAGTTCTGCAACAATTTCCGAAGCAGGCTCATACCTTGATATATCGGTTCAAGATGATTATACAATTGCCGCTGCTTGGATTGATAACAGAACCGATAATGAAGAAATCTTTTATGGTAAAGGCACTTTGCCAACCGTTGGAATTAACGATCAAAGTTCAGAATTGCCAACGGAATTTACTTTGTTACCGAATTATCCAAACCCGTTTAACCCCTCAACAAACATCGCTTATCAGCTACCCTATGATAGCCAAGTAAAAGTTGAAATTTTCAATACGCTTGGTGAACGTGTGGATTTATTAGTTGATAAAGTTGAAAATGCTGGATTTCATTCCGTTGTTTGGAACATTTCAAATAGAAGTAAAATTTCGAGCGGCACATATATAATTAAACTAACCGCTTTATCACTGAATAATAATAAGGTCTTTACCGATACAAGAAAAATGCTTCTGTTAAAATAAGTGTAAATTGTTTCTTTTAAAAAAGCCCGATAATTAAATTTATTTTATCGGGTTTTTTCTTTTCTGTTTTATCACCCCAAATTAAAAGCTATTTTCACTCCTTCAATTATCATTGTTGTCCCGATAATGGCTATTATCAATCCCATTATTTTGCCAATTACCGAAATAATATTATTGCCTACAATTTTTACTAATGTATCGCTAATAAGAAAAAAGAAATAAGTAAGCAAACACATTAATGCAAAAACTGCAATGATAATACCAATATGAATAATTCCGGAGTTTGTTACAAAATTCATTGCGGTTACAATTGTACCAGGCCCTGCTAAAATTGGAACGGCAAGGGGCGAAACAGCAATATTCTCGTTAATATTGGGTTCTTGTAAATGTTTAACAGTTGATTTTTTAGATTGTAGCATTTCAAAACCCACGTAAAAAATCAGAATACCACCCGTTACTTTAAATGCGGGAATTGTAATACCAAATAAATCAAAAATAAATTTACCCAAAACAACAAATACAACAACAATTA
>CAZTYP010000038.1:0-22028 GCA_964617555.1 uncultured Melioribacteraceae bacterium
AAGTGTACTACAAACTTCGGAATTTTTACATGGAGAAAATGCCACGGGACAACCGATTAATTATTTCCAATCGTTACGCGCGGAATTCGGCTGGCAAACCGACGGTTCAAAGGCATGGCATCAGGTGTTTAATTTTCCCAGCTACGGCATTGGTATTTACGGTGCAACGTTTTTTAATAATACGGAATTGGGAACTCCTTCGGCAATTTACGGATTTTTCAATTGGCCTTTTAAACGATATAAAGGTTCTTTCGTCAGTGCGGAATTCGGTTTCGGTTTGGCATATGATTGGGAAGAATTTGATCCAGAAGCAAATCCTTATAACTTGGTAATCGGAGCCGGTAAATCCGTTTACATTGATGTAGGAATTAAATATTCTTATGAAATTTCCAAACATTGGAATATAAGCGGACAGTTATCATTTTCACATTTTTCTAACGGTTCATCCAAACAGCCAAACGCCGGCGTAAATCTTTTAGCACCAAGAATTAACTTATCCTATCATTTCCAAAACAAACGACCGAAATTTATTGTAAGCAAACTTCCGGAATTTAAGCCTAATTACGAACTTGCATTTTCTCTTACATACGGCAGCAAAAGCGAAGTTTACAATGTAATAAATCCTAAAAGCCCGGGGGATAAATACGACAGCTTAAAAAGAGAATCTTTTGATGTTTATACGCTTATTGCAACTGTAAATAAACAGATTGCATACAACAGCAAAATAGGGTTGGGGGCTGATATTGAAATTGATAATTCCCTTGGGGTACAATATAAATATGATAATGCAACCGATGAAAAGAAAAAAATAGATTCTTCAACATCTGATAAAATACGTGCAGGTATTTTTGCTCAATATTCGTTGGTAATTTATAAGATGGAAGGATTGATGGGAGTCGGTTATTATATTTACGGAGAAAATCCCGGCGAAATTCCCAAAATATATCAACGCTTGGGAATGAAATATTATATATTAAATAATTTTTCTGCCGGTGTTAATTTACGTTTTTACGATTTTTCAAAAGCAGATAATATGGAATTTAATATCGGTTACAGATTTGGGTTTGGTATATAGTATAAAATTATTACTCAATACCTACGTATTGTGCAATTTCACTTTCTCCTATTTTTTCAATTCTTTTGCGAGAAATTTTCCAGTTAAACTTATTTTATTTTCGGCAATTTTTTCGGGTGTTCCCTCCGCAATTATTTCGCCACCGTACTCGCCTCCACCCGGCCCCAAATCTATAACGTAATCGGCAACTTTTATTACATCCAAATTATGTTCAACAATAACAACGGTATTCCCTTTATCTACAAGCTTATTCAACACGCTTAGTAATATTTTAACATCTTCAAAATGCAATCCCGTAGTAGGTTCATCTAACACATAAAGGGTTTTGCCTGTACTTACCTTACTTAATTCGGTTGCCAATTTTACTCGCTGGGCTTCGCCCCCGGAAAGTGTTGTTGCCTGTTGCCCCAATTTAATATACCCAAGTCCAACATCGTAAAGGGCTTGTATTTTTCTCAGAATTCTGGGATGGTCTGCAAAAAAGTCAAGAGCTTCGGCAACCCGCATTTCCAAGATATCGTTTATAGATTTTGTTTTGAAGAGTATTTCCAAAGTTTCTCTGTTATAACGTTTCCCTTTACAAACTTCGCATTCTACATAAACATCGGGAAGAAAATTCATTTCAATTTTTTTTAATCCCGCTCCCTGGCATTCTTCGCACCGTCCGCCTTTAACATTAAAACTAAACCTTCCCGCTTTATAACCTCGTACTTTCGATTCGGGCAATTCCGTAAATAAATCGCGAATAAAAGTAAACAATCCCGTATATGTTGCCGGATTTGAACGGGGTGTTCTTCCGATTGGAGCCTGATCTATCTCAATTATTTTATCAATGTTCTCAATTCCCTTAACGTTGGTATACGGAAGCGGAACAACTTTGGATTTATAAATTTTTCGCATTAAAATTTTTACCAAAGTGTTATTAATAAGTGTAGATTTTCCGGAGCCGCTTACTCCTGTAACAACGGTTAAAGTTCCCAAAGGTATTTTCAAATCAACCAATTTTAGGTTATTTCCTTTTGCCCCAATAACCGCAAGGATTTTTCCGTTGCCGTTTCTTCTATTGTTTGGAATTTCAATTTTTTTATTACCGTTCAAATATTTCAACGTTAACGAAGATGAAACATTTTTATTATCTAATAATTCATCTGCTCTTTTTGCAGCACAAACTTTTCCTCCATGTTCTCCCGCCCCGGGGCCTAAATCCACAATAAAATCAGCACTTTCAATTGTTTCTTTATCATGCTCAACAACAATTACGGTATTACCGAGGTTGCGTAAATTTTTAAGAGAATTAATTAATTTAATGTTATCACTTTGATGCAATCCTATACTTGGTTCATCAAGTACATAAAGAACCCCGGCAAGTTGGGTACCTATTTGTGTTGCCAATCTTATTCTTTGCGATTCTCCACCGGAAAGCGTTCGTACCGAACGTCCGAGAGTTAAATAATCAAGTCCCACATTAAGCAAAAAGCGTAAACGTTCGGTAATTTCTTTTAGAATGGGAGAAGCAATCAGTTTTTCTCTATCTTTAAAATTTATCTCTTCAAAAAAATTATAAGCACGTTCGATTGAAAGTGAAGTAATTTCGCTGATATTCTTCCCATTAATCAATACTGCCAACGACTCTTTTTTTAACCTTCCCCCGTTACAAACTTCACAAGTTTGTGTTGTCATAAAAGATTCTGCCCATTCTCTGATTTTTACCGAGGAAGTTTTATCAAAATAATGTTTAACATAATTTAATATCCCTGAAAATTTGTGTTTATAAGTAACGGATTTACCGGCACCGTAGTTATATTCGAATTCAATTTTTTCTTTGCTGCCGTTAAGAATTACATTTAATTGCTTATCGGTTAACTTTTTTAACGGAGTATCAAAATCGAAACCGAGATGCTTGGCAACACCTTTCAACTGGCTAAAGAACCAAATATTTCTCGGCTTGCCAAGAGCTTCAATACCTCCTTCGTTAATTGATTTATTCCAATCGGGAATAATTAAATTGACATCCAATGTTTTCATTTCCCCAAGCCCTTCACATGCCTGGCACGAACCGTAAGGTGAATTAAATGAAAAGGAATTCGGAGCAAGTTCCTGATAACTTATTCCACAGTAATGACAAGCTAATTCACGGCTATAAAGTTTATCTTTATCGGCAGAAGCAATTATAACCAAACCGCCGCCGTAATTCAATGCAATCTCTATTGAAGAAGAAATCCGCCTGCGGGACTTCGCGGTAACATTAATTTTATCAATTAAAATTTCGATGTTGTGCAGTTTATATCTATCTACTTTAAAACCTTTTTTCAATTCGTAAATTATGCCGTCTACTCTTGCACGTATAAAACCATCCCGTTGGATATCATCAAACAGTTCACGATAATGCCCTTTGCGTCCTCTTACAACCGGAGCAAAAATTTCAATTTTTCGATTTTGATTTTCTTCAAAAACCGCATCAATAATTTGCTCGGAGGATTGTTTTTCCACAGGCCTACCACACAGATAACAATGGGGCTTACCAACACGGGCAAACAAGAGCCGCATAAAATCGTAAATTTCCGTAACGGTTCCTACAGTTGAACGAGGGTTTCCGCTTGTTACCTTTTGCTCGATGGAGATTGCAGGGCTTAATCCTTCAATCAAATCCACATCCGGTTTTTCCAACTGCCCTAAAAATTGCCGGGCATATGCAGAAAGGGATTCTATATATCGCCTTTGCCCCTCGGCATATATTGTATCGAAAGCAAGGGAAGATTTGCCGGAGCCGGAAAGTCCGGTAATTACGACAAAAGAATCACGCGGAATTATTAAATCGATATTTTTAAGATTGTGCTCTCGTGCACCTTTGATTATTATTTGATTATCCGAAATCATTTGTTGTAACTCCGGTTATATCAATTATGGGATAAAGAATAACCTCTGAGAAATTCTTCGGTTTTCATACGTTTTCGTCCTTCCGGTTGGATTTCCAAAATTTGAATTGCACCATCTGCACATCCGACAAAAATTTCTTTTTTTGTTTCCGCAAATTCACCGATTGCAAGGGATTTGTTTTTAATTATTTTGGATTTAAAGATTTTATATTTTCTATTTTTAACCGTAAAATATGCTCCGGGGAACGGGGATAATCCCCTTATCAAATTATGAATTTTTTTCGCCGTATTGTTCCAATCAATTTTTCCCAACTCTTTTGTAATTTTAGGTGCAGGCGATGCAAGTGCTTCGTTTTGTTTTTTGAGTTTCACCTTACCCGCTTCAATTAAATTAACTGTCTCCAATACAACTTCGGCTCCCAATAAACTCATCTTATCATGGATTGTTCCAAGATTATCCTCTTCCTCAATGGGTAGTTCGGCCTGTAAAATTATATTACCGGTATCAACTTTGTCTTCCAAAAAGAATGTTGTAACTCCGGTTATTTTTTCACCTTTAATAATTGCCCAATGAATCGGTGCGGCCCCTCGATATTTAGGCAAAAGAGAACCGTGAAGATTAAATGCACCGAATTTAGGGAGAGTAAAAACCGAACGGGGCAAAATTCTGAAAGCCACAATAACAAACAAATCGGCATTTAATTTTTTTAACTCAGCAATAAAATTTTCATCTTTTAGTTTATCGGGTTGCAATATCGGAATTTCATTTTTGAGAGCATACTCTTTTACCGGGGTATAGCTTAGTTTTCTTCCTCGCCCGCGTTCTTTATCCTGTGCCGTAACAACAGCAAGAATATTATGTTTGCTTTTGTGCAATATATCAAGAGAGGGGACTGCAAAATCCGGTGTGCCGAAAAAGACAATATTCATTTTTTTATCCTCTTTCGGTAACAGGATAATCTATATCGATATCGCGTTTCATTATTTTTGTTAACTCACTCTGCAATTTCTTTTTTATGCGCGGTGTTACCCTATCCGGAATCATTTTCCCGATGAGGTGATCGTACTCGTGAAGAATAACTCTTGCCAACCAAGAATCTGCTTCTATTATCTGTTCTTCTTCATCGGTATCAAGATATTTTAATTTTATTATTTCGGAACGTTCTACCGGCGCCCGTAAATCCGGCAAACTCAAACATCCCTCTTCCATGCTTACAATATCATCGGAGTATTCAAGTATTTCCGGATTAATAACAACAAGCGGAGCAAAATTCTCATATTCTTCAACACCCGATAAATCAACAATAAAAAATTTTTTATCTAATCCTACTTGATTTGCGGCAAGCCCGATTCCATTGGCGTTACGCATGGTATCGAACATATTTTTTATATTCCCGATTAATTCATCGTCAATGGCTATAATCGGTTCGGCGGTTTTTCTTAAAATTGCATCACCGTAAAGTGTAATTGGCAATAAGGACATTTATAATATCTCGCTAATTATTTATAAATTATTTCCGCATCTTGGTCGGTAAAAATATAGACCTCGGTTGCATACAAAAACATTGTAATTACAAGTCTAAAAATAATTAACATTTGCTGAAGAATAAAGGTAAGAATTAAGAAATAAAAGGGGGACCTCGGAATGAGAATGGCAACAAGGTTATATATAACAGCTCCCGCCGCCCCGATAAGAGAAACCAGAAAAAACACTGTAAAAACCAGAACAAATTTCTGCCGTAGAAAAACAAGAATATATTTAACGGCTTTCCAAATTTTAACAATATCTTTTAATACAATATAAATCCTTACATATTCCGAAAATAAAGAGATAATCCCGATTAAAAATAATAATACCAAATATTTTATTGTTCGCAATAACAAATCCAAACTAACGGAATTTATCTTTTGCGTAACTGACAAAATAAGCGCATCAATTTTTGTATTGACGATAAAGAGCAGTATATATGTTAACAAAACAATTAACGAAACTTTTACAAACCTATACCAAAATTTAACGCCGCTATAAAAAAAATCGGAAATATGATTTTTCTTCGGGTTATTGAGAACGGCGATTAAACCACCCTGGTATAACTGTTGTAACAAAACATTAATACCGATAATACTCATGAATAAGAGAGGAAGTTTATCAAAAATATTTTTATTACTGTTTAAAAATTGTTCCAACCAAAAATAATTAAAGTTCAGAGCTAACAGATTGCTCCAATTTGAATGTTGCAAAAATTCTTGCAGCATTGAAAATACGGGGATTGTTAAAACAAGAGCAAGTGCAACATTTGTTCCCCACAAAAGGAAAATAAATTTTCTGTTCTTAAGCACTAACCTCCAACTTTCACGGAAAATTATTTTTATCATCCCGCCCCTCCGATAAACATCAGTGCATTTTGAAACCAAAAGAAAACCCTTATAGCCAAAGAAGAAGCACCCCAATATTGCTCTTGAACGTTGTAGGAATTATTAGTGAAGTTTAAATCCAAAAGATTTTTGTTATCTATATCAAGTTCGGCTCTAAGAACTTTATCTATACTTTTAAAAGTTATAATTTTAAATTTCGCTTTACCGTCCCAGTTTAATTGCAATTTGTTTTTTGCAGTAAAAACTGTTACGGTAACAGGAGCAACCCCGTCCGCTTTACGTTCTAACATTATATTATAGTTATTACTTTCGGCTTTTTTTATGTATGCTATAGCATAATCATATGTTTTCCCTTTTGTTAAAAGTTCGATATAAAAATTTTTCAACTTATCCGGTTCGTCTTCGATTATTACCTTCAAAAAATCGGAAACGGATGAATTTGAAAATTTATATTTATTAAAATATTGTTGTAATTTTTTATCGAACCTGCCCCCCATGTAATTATGCAATGTAAGAAAAACAAGTTGAGGTTTAACAGTTGAAACAATCCAATAAGCATGATAATTCGGGAAAACACAAGCGGGCATTGACAAATCCGAATAGATAAAGTTCTTGTAATATTCCCCAATAAATCGTGCACCTATGGGTATTTCAATATCCGCAATTGTATAAATTAAAGGTATTCCGCCGAAAGTCATAAAATTTAATCCGTAAACGGGATAATAATCGGCAAGCGTAAAATATGAAAATAAATCGCCGTAATATTTTCGCACCATACGCTCGGCAAGATAAGCGGAAATTCCTTTTGACAACCATGCCGCATTATGATTATTGTTCCCTACAATGTTCCCGAAATATTGCTCAGCCAATAATTCCGCAAAAGGATACTCTGTTTTTTGAGTTTTTATCGGAGCAACCAATTCACTTTTTAATGCAATAATTCCAGAATACGATTTATTATTTCCACTGTAACTTCCGGGTAAATCTATTATGTTCAGTTGTTGATACGGAAAAGGTGAAAAATAATACAGAGTTTTCAAATAGTTTTGTGTTATCTCAATATATCGTTTTGCGTATTCTTTTTTATCTTCTTTCAAAAAAATATTCAGTTTAACCGAATCTTTTTTTACAGAGATTTGTTCCTCGATTTTTTTAAATCCGTTGAGTAAAAACCAATTAAAAAGTTTTATATTTTCCGCCGTAAAAGAATAAAGAATCTTTTCACCTTTGTTTTTAACTGCTGCCACACCCGGGGCAACAACATTAAAATTTTGGGGTAATAATAATTGAACATTATAATCTGCAAATTCGGTAAACGGTTCAATGAATTTATGTAACGGGTATTTATTCCCCTCTTTTTCGGAATAAGGTAAAAGCGTTGCATACCAATTCTCAAAATTTATTATACAAAAATCATCCGCCCCGTTTACATTCAACAAATCAATGGTATATTCAATATAAATTTCCACATCATCATTGTTTGTATTACCAACAGCTACAAGTGTACTATCAAAATAATTTAACCCTTTAATTTTGCAGAATCCGGGATCTACATCTTTATCGTTTATTTTAAACAGATTAGTCCTAAAATATAAATCTCCTATTTTACCTTTGGGGATATTCACAAAAAACATTTCACCGACTTTATGAATTTGCTTGGTAAAGTTTAGCTTTTCTTTTACCAACAATATATTATTCCCTTCCTGAAAACTTATCTCAATTAAATAAGAAGGGCGTAAATTCTTTGTCGTCTCTTTTTCAGAATTTTTTAAATAAATCTCGGAATCATTTTTTTTCTGAAGGGCGAAAGAAGTTAATGCCCCGAGAAAAAATAATGCTAATATTATAAAAGTTTGTTTCACTTTTATTCTAAATCTTATTAATTATATGGGAATAATATACATAAAAAGAATCATTTACTTGTTAATCTAAAATTTTAATTTGCAATTTTCTAATTAATGTTAAATATTGGAAAGATTTATTTTCAATACTAAATTTTACTTTTTATAAAGGTACCTTAATGCAAAAAAAGAAAAAACGAGAACATTGGAATTCGAAAATAGGTTTTATTTTAGCGGCTGCCGGCTCTGCAATCGGTTTAGGCAATATCTGGAAGTTTCCTTACGTTGTTGGAGATAACGGTGGTGCGGCTTTTATAATTATTTATCTTCTATGTGTACTTTTGCTTGGACTTCCCGTCATTATTTCCGAAATAATTATCGGAAGGACAACACAACTTAATCCCGTAGGAGCTTTTAAGGCATTATCCAAATCCAAATTATGGCCAATGATTGGCGGTATGGGCATACTTGCCGGTTTTATTATTCTTTCCTTTTATGCCGTGGTTGCCGGATGGTCTGCTGGATATATAATTGAAGCCATTAGCGGACATTTTTATAATTTTACTACCCCGGAAGCAGCGGGAAAACATTTTACTGCATTAACCCAAAATGTATCATGGATTGTAAGTTGGTTTGCCGTTTTTATGGGACTGACAATTTCAATTGTTTATTTCGGCGTACAAAAAGGGATTGAACTTGGCAGCAAAATATTAATGCCGTTACTATTTATCATTCTTTTTATTCTTATGATAAACGGTCTTACTCTCGACGGAGCTTCAGAAGGATTGAAATTTTTGTTTCACCCCGATTGGTCTAAAATTACCGGCGGAACAATTCTAGAGGCATTGGGGCAAGCATTCTTCACCTTAAGTTTGGGGATGGGTGCAATGCTTACTTACGGAAGCTATATGTCTAAAAAAGATAATGTACCTACTGCTTCCGTAGAAATTGTTTTTCTTGATACACTTATTGCTGTTGTTGCAGGCATTGCAATTTTCACTGCGGTATTCTCTACCGGGCAAAGCCCCACCGTAGGAGCCGGGCTTATTTTTCACACACTACCCGTAGTATTTACCAAAATGACCGGAGGATATTTTTTCTCCATCATTTTTTTCATATTACTTGCAATAGCCGCACTCACTTCAACAATATCTTTGCTTGAAGTTGTTGTTGCTTATTTTGTTGACGAAAAAGGATGGGAACGCCACAAAGCCGTAATTGTTTTCGGAGGAATTACATTCCTTATCGGAATTCCGAGTGCTCTTTCCTTTAACGTGCTATCCGATTTTCATATTTTCGGATTAACATTTTTTGATTTGGCAGATTACTTCTCCGCTAACATTCTTCTGCCCTTTGGTGGAATGATGATTTCCATTTTTATCGGGTGGATTTGGGGTGTTGATAATGCTCTGAAAGAATTACACAATGGGGCTGAAAATATTTTTGAAAAAACTCCATACTTAATTCCTGTATGGACATTCTTGATAAAATTTGTTGCTCCTATTTCAATATTTATTATTTTAATTAATTCTATCGGCTTACTGGATACAATTATTAATTTATTTAACTAAACAACCGGTAACTTTATGAAAAAAACAACACTTGGAATAATTACACTAACTTCAATTTTCGGAATTGTACTTTTATATTCGGCCCTCTTCGGTAACTTGCAACCTCTTTTTGATTTAGTTTGGACTTTCCCTGGAAATTTCGATTTTTTTAAATCATTTCCTTCAAAAGAAATCCCACTCGGCGTAGTTCCATTAATGATTGTTGCATTAATAGGAACAGGTATTTTTGTAAGTATCAAATTAAGTTTTCCCCAGGTTACTCATTTTTGGCACGGTGTAAAAGTAACAATGGGAATTTACGATAATCCTGATGACGACGGTGATTTAAACCACTTTAAAGCACTTTCAACCGCCCTATCGGCTACTGTGGGCATAGGAAATATTGCCGGCGTAGCTACGGCACTTTATTACGGCGGCCCCGGTGCATTGTTCTGGATGTGGGTTACAGCCTTTTTCGGTACAGCATTAAAGTTTGCCGAAAGTACTCTGGCAGTTAAATACAGAGAAATACTTCCTGACGGCACAACCGCAGGAGGGCCAATGTACACAATAGAAAAAGGACTTGGGCCTAATTGGCGTTGGATGGCTGTTGCCTTTGCAAGTTTTGCAATAATCTGTTCTTTTGCTACCGGTAATGCCATTCAGTCCTTTACTGTTTCCGATCAAATTTATTCCGAGGTTTCTCAACTCTTCGGTAAAGGAAGTTTTCTTACAATAAAACATCAAGTCTTTTCCGGCTTTGAGGTTTCGTATCAACAAGTAATTAACGGAATTATACTTGCGGCAATAGTTGGCGCAGTAATAATCGGCGGTATTAAACGTATTGGAAATGTTACGGGCTTTCTTGCTCCGTTTATGGCCATGTTTTATGTGCTTGCGGGTATGTTAATTCTTGTTGCAAACTTAAACGAACTTGTGCATGCCTTCGGATTGATTTTTAAAATGGCTTTTAACCCGCCTGCACAAATTGCCGGAGTTGGCAGCGGAACTTTTTTAGTATTTATGAATACTATGCTTTGGGGAGTTAAACGAGGGCTTTATTCCAACGAAGCCGGACAAGGAAGCGCCGCAATTGCACATTCTACCGCAAAAACAAAATACCCTGTACGCGAAGGCTCGGTTGCAATGTTAGGCCCGTTTATTGATACTATTACAATTTGTACCTTGACCGGCTTGGTAATTCTTGTTACCGGAGCTTGGCATCATACACAATTTTATGTGGAACGCATTGACCCAAATTTTACCGGACAACTTTATAACTCCTCTTTACTCACTTCCCTTGCTTTTAAGGAAGGATTAAGTTGGATGTTTGATTACGGAGATAAGATTATTACAATCGGAGTTCTTTTGTTTGCAATATCTACAATGATTAGTTGGTCTTTCTATGGCGATAGAGCAACCTATTATCTTTTCGGGAAAAAAATGATATTGCCTTACAAATGGCTCTTCATTCTATTTGTCTTCATAGGAGCAATTGCGGAACTTGAAGCCATTTGGGCTTTTGGAGATGCCGCATTGGGGTTTATGACTTTTCCAAATTTAATTTCTATTATCTTACTTGCTCCCGTATTGCTGAAAGACATGAAAGAGTATTTTTCGCAAGAACATATTCCATATAAGCAAAAACAAAAAAAGAAATAATTAATATAAGTTCATCATAAAATAAAATATCAATTTTTTTATTCGGAAAAAATGTGAAACGGAATGTGGAAAAGACAGAAAATTTCGGCTTTGAAAAAGAGCGGAATATTAATAATAAAATAAACTTTTAATATACTACAAACAAAAAATTATGATGAATAAACGTTCTGCCGGAATACTTTTACACCCTACTTCCCTTCCAGGGAAATTCGGTATCGGAGAACTCGGAAACGAAGCAATAAATTTTATAAACTTCTTACACGCAGCCGGACAAACATTATGGCAAATTTTCCCCTTGGGACCAACCGGCTACGGTAACTCCCCATACCAAAGTTTTTCAGCTTTTGCCGGAAATCCTTACTTAATAAGTTTGGAAAAACTTTATGAAGAGGGATTGCTTTCACAAACGGAATTAGAATTAATGCCTGAATCCGACCCACACAAAATAGACTACGGCTCAATATTCATCAATAAGTTTAAAGTTTTGCACTTGGCTTATAATAAGATGAAAAAGCAAAAAAAAACAACGTTAACTAACTATAACAATTTTTGCGAAGTACATAAAAATTGGTTGGACGATTATGCTCTGTTTATGGCCGTAAAAAATTATCACGGCGGAAAACATTGGAAAGAATGGAATAACGAAATTGCATTCCGTAAAGAGGATGCCGTAAAAAAATGGGAAGAAAAATTATCCGATGAAATCAATTTCCAAAAATTTTTACAATTTGAATTTATGAAACAATGGCAACGGATAAAGGAATATGCAAACGAAAAAGGGATTCAAATAATTGGCGACCGCCCTATGTTTGTTGCTTACGACAGCTCCGATGTATGGGCTGCAAAAGAACTTTTTTCCGTTGATAAAAACGGAAATCTTGAAACAATGGCCGGAGTTCCACCGGATTATTTCAGCCCTACCGGACAACTATGGGGAAATCCCCTTTATCGTTGGGAAAAAATGGAAGAAAACGGATTTAACTGGTGGATAAAACAATTTGAAAGGATGTACGAATTAGTTGATATTATCCGCTTGGACCATTTTAGAGGATTGGAATCTTATTGGGAAATTCCGGGAAACGCCGAAAATGCGATTAATGGTAGATGGGTAAAAGCCCCCGGGGAAAAATTGTTGACAGCCTTGAAAAACTCTCTCGGAAAAATAAAAATTCTTGCGGAAGATTTAGGTGTAATTACACCAGAAGTAGAAGCTCTTAGAGACAAATTTAATTTACCCGGAATGAAAATCTTACAATTTGCCTTCGGTGAAAACGGAGATAAAAATTTTCTGCCGCATAACCATATTAAAAATTGTTGCGTTTACACAGGTTCGCACGATAACGATACAACAAAAGGATTTTTCGAAAAAGAAAAATTAAATAATACCGGTGTTTTTGAATGGGCACAAAAATATCTGAACTATTATGGCGATGACATTTGCATGGCTTTAATAATTGCAGCATACAAATCCGTTGCAGATATTGTAATTATACCGATGCAAGATATTCTTAATCTCGGTTCCGAAGCACGAATGAACTTTCCGAGCAAAGCCGAAGGGAATTGGCAATGGCGTTTTACATGGGAACAAGTTTATCCCAAACTGAGTGAACATTATAAAAACATGACCAAGATGTTCCAGCGTTCTAACGAAGAATTTAATGATGCCTAAAAAGCAACATTATTGCATCTTTGTTGTTTAATCAACTTTGCTAAAATAACTTGAGGAAATTTAATGTTTGATTTTATAAAAAATATTATTGGTAAAACCCCCGACAATACAGACAATACAACAGAAACATATTCCGAACAAAAATTACAAATTGCAACATGTGCCCTCTTCCTTGAAGTTGCAAACTCCGATGATGAATTTTCCGATACCGAAAAAGAATTTATTAAAACCACAATGCAAAAAGAATTTAATTTAAGTAATGATACTCTTGAACAACTTATGCAATTATCCGAACAACAAACCCGCGAAAGCGTTAGCCTTTACGAGTTTACTGATATTATCAATAAAAATTTTTCGCGGAACGAAAAACTCTCTATTATAAAAAACCTTTGGCGCCTGGCATATGCCGATGGAAGATTGGATAAATATGAAGAATATTTTTTAAGAATAATTAATCAAAATCTTCATCTTGAACATGCGGATATGATTGCCGCCAAATTGGAAGTAAAAAAAGAGAAAGAAAATAAACTATAATTTTTTATTTGTCCCCTATTAAAAAAAAATGGGGGGGAATATATTGCCGAAATTTTTATAAAGTAGAATAACGTATTATATATTCTTACTAATATTGCATTTTATCACTTATATAATTTATATCAAAAATTTTTTGCCATTAAATTAAAAAAATGTTACACTTACTATAACAATTAAAGAGAATTATGTCAGCTTCAACTAAATTATCTTCATCTGTAAAAGCACTTTCCTTTTTGGCGGAAAGTTACCCTATACCCAAAACAAGCAAAGAAATTGCCGAAAATACGGGCATCAATGCATCGAAACTCCGGAAACTACTATCGTTACTCTCCAAATCAGATATTGTTACAAGCAGTCAAGGCACCAAGGGCGGGTTCCTACTTTTGAAATCACCCAAGGAGATCCATTTGCAAGAAATCTATTGTTCCATAGAAGACAGAAAAGCTTTCCATCTTAACGTTAGCGATGTTGGCGGAAATAACAATTACGATTTTTTCGGATATTTTAATGAACTCTTTGCAGAGGTTCAAGTTGATATAGAAAACAAAATGAGAAAAATCACACTGCAATCCATTATGGATAAATTAAATATTAGATCGAATTTTAAGAAAGACACAAAATAATAAGGAGTACGAAAATGGAATTCTTAAAAAAATTAGGGATTAAAAAGAAAAATTTCGGAGCCTCTACCGGATTAAAATGGTACGGTTCGGAAAAAAACGAAGAGTTAAAAATTTACTCTCCTATTAATGGTAAATATCTTGCTTCGGTTTATCAGGCAAGCGAAAAAGATTATGACAAAGTGGTTGCAAAATCTCACGAAGCTTTTTTGAAATGGAGGAAAATACCGGCTCCTAAACGCGGCGAAATTGTTAGAGAAATTGGGAACAAACTGCGTGAATACAAAGACCCGCTTGGTAAATTGGTTACCTACGAAATGGGTAAATCCTTACAAGAAGGTTGGGGTGAAGTTCAAGAGATGATTGATATTTGCGATTTTGCGGTAGGACAATCAAGAATGCTATACGGCTCTACAATGCACTCCGAAAGACCCGAACACAGAATGTACGACCAATACCATCCGCTTGGAGTTGTCGGTACAATTTCGGCTTTTAACTTTCCGGTTGCAGTATGGTCGTGGAACGCAATGATAGCAACTGTTTGTGGCGACACCAACTTGTGGAAACCTTCTTCCAAAGTTCCATTAACTGCAATTGCCGTTCAAAACATTATAGGCGAAGTGATTAAAAAATATAAATTACCGGAAGGCTTATTCTCATTGGTAATAGGAAAAGGCTCATCCGTTGGCGAAAAATTAATTAACGATAAACGTATTCCGCTTGTATCAATAACCGGCTCTATCGGGGTTGGCAGAAGAGCGGCTCAAAAAATTGCCGCACGCTTCGGTAAATACATTTTGGAGCTTGGCGGAAATAATGCGATTATCTTAACTCCCAGTGCAAATTTGCAAATGGCTATTCCCGCAATAGTTTTCGGTGCCGTAGGAACTGCGGGACAACGTTGCACATCAACACGCCGTTTGATTATTCACGAATCTATTTACGATAAAGTAAAAGCATCTTTGGTTAAAGCGTATAAAACATTAAAAATCGGCTCCCCGATGGATCAGAAAAACCATGTAGGTCCGCTAATTGATAAATCCGCCGTTGAAGATTTTAAACTTGCTTTGGAGATGGCTAAAAAAGAAGGAGGTAAGGTAATTTACGGCGGTAAGGTTCTTACAGGCAAAGGTTACAGTTCCGGCTGTTACGTACAACCCGCATTGGTTGAAGCCGAAAATCACTATCAAATAGTTCAGGAAGAAACTTTTGCTCCTATTCTTTATCTGATTAAATACAAAGGTGATGTTGAAGATGCTATTGCAATACATAACGATGTTGTACAAGGACTCTCTTCTTCAATCTTTACCGATAAATTGCAAGAAGCAGAAACATTTCTATCCCATTGGGGAAGCGATTGTGGTATCGCAAATGTTAATATAGGTACTTCCGGTGCCGAAATCGGCGGAGCTTTCGGAGGCGAAAAAGAAACCGGTGGCGGACGTGAATCCGGGTCGGATGCTTGGAAAGCATATATGAGACGTCAAACAAACACAATAAATTACGGCAAAGAACTACCACTTGCCCAAGGGATTAAATTCGAAATCTAATTTTATTAGTTAATTAAAAAGCTGTTCATATTTTTTGAACAGCTTTTTTTATGTAAAAGAATTGTTAAGATATTTGCGGAGAATTAATATGAAAAGAATAATAGGAATACGAAGAGAAGATAAAAACATTTGGGAACGTAGAGTACCTCTAATTCCAGAACACGTAAAAAAACTAAAAGAAGAATTCGGTATCGAAACAATAATTCAGCCCTTTGAACGTAGAGCATTTGCAGATAACGAGTATACCGAAGCTGGCGCTACTGTGAAAGAAGACTTATCAGAAGCTCCTACAATTTTTGCCGTTAAAGAAATACCCATTCCACTGTTGCAACAAGATAAAACATATATATTCTTTTCCCACACAATAAAGGGCCAACCGTATAATATGCCTTTATTAAAAAAAATAATGGAGTTGAACGCTACTTTAATCGATTACGAAATGATTACAAACGACAAAGGTAAACGTCTTGTTTTTTTCGGTAAATATGCCGGTTTGGCGGGTATGATTGATGCACTACACGGTTACGGTGTTCGATTAAAAAACTTGGGATATATAACACCCTTGTTAAAAATAAAACCCGCTTATGAATATCATTCCGTTGAAGAAGCAAAAGAAGAGATTGCAAAAGTTGGCAAAGAAATTAAAGAAAACGGAATGCCTGTTGAAAAAGCTCCGTTTGTATTCGGGTTTATGGGATACGGAAACGTATCTACCGGAGCCCAAGAAATTTTTGATGTTCTGCCTCATATAACCATTATGCCGGATGATTTGAAAAATTTAAACGATAAAAAGAACAACATTTTTTACAAAGTGGTTTTTAAAGAAGAGCATATGGTTACCCCTAAAAATGAAAACGATAAATTTGAACTGGCGGATTACTTTTCACATCCTGAAAAATATAAGTCTAAATTCGAAGAATATATTCCATATGTAAGTTTACTTGTGAATGCTATTTATTGGACGGAAGCCTCTCCAAGATTTTTAACAAAAGAATATTTTAAATCCCGAACAGAGTATAAACTGGATGTAGTTTGCGATATCACCTGCGACATTAACGGCGCTGTTGAATTTACGGTTAAGTCAACTCCTTCGGACAATCCCGCATATGTCTATAATCCTAAAGATGATTCTATTACCGACGGATTTGCGGGCGAAGGTATTCTTGATATAGCGGTTGATAATTTACCTACGGAATTACCTCGTAATTCTTCAATTGAATTTTCGACGGCTTTGCATCCGTTTGTTCCCGGAATTGTAAATGCAGATAAAACAAAACCTTTTACGGAAGCAGGCTTCCCGCCGGAAATAGAAAGAGCCGTAATAGTTTACAACGGCAAGTTGACCGAAAAATTTAATTACCTAACAAAACATCTGAATATGTAATTTCTCGAAATTAAATTTATTTCACTTACAACAAATTTCTGTTTTACATAAAAATTATTAACCGGCATCATTTTTTATCGGTGCCGGAAATTTATTGGAAAACATACACAAAAAATGTTTCATAAAAAAATTAAGTAAAAAAGAATATTTTCCATTATATTTATATGGATAATAAACAGGATTGCTTGTATTATTAAACTCTTTTTTTGATAATGAAAAAAATATTGGATTTATTAAAATGGCAACATAAACTTTTTATTTTTGCAATAATAGTTGCAATTATTCCCGCATTAATAATAGGGATGAGTTTAATAAACAAAACCGAAGAAGAACTTACACAAAGCATAAATATACAAATTACAAACATTGCTGATAATATTTCCTCAAAAATAAACCAATTTTTTGTTAATCAATACGAAAAAGAATTTTTAATAAAAAAAGCCTTAGAAAACAACAACCTCGGGATTGAGGGAAAATTATCCCTTATAGTTGCAACAGTTGGAAGTATTGACGAAGTTGTATCACTTTCCCTTATTTTCAAGAAAAACGATAATTACTCAATTGCTTTCCGCAGCCATAAAGAAATAATTGATTCGTTACTTAATGCCAAAGATTCAGTTATTCAAACTTTAATAGCCGACCCGCAAAAAATAGTTCCCAAGTTACTAACCAAGAAAGAAAATTTCGGAAATCCTGTTTATATTCCCTCGGTAAACGATTGGTTTATTTATTCAATCATTGATGTTAAAATATCCGGTGCTCCTGATGCGTATTTACTTTCCGTAATACGATTATCTCAACTGCAAAAAGAACTATCCATGCCCTTATACAAAGAGGCGGGCAAAATTTTTCTTATTAATTCATTGGGTGAAACTATTTTTAATACGGTAAAATCACCGACGGAACAAAAAATAATAGAAAAAGCATTATACATTTTACAAGGGAAATCACGCGTAACGGAAATCAGTAATTTTTTGAAAAACAACCAAAAATACGTTACCGCAATTGCATTTCCACAAAATATAAAATGGGCGGTAATTGTAATTAAAAGTTATAACAATGCTTATGCTTTGGTAAATGCCCTTAAATACTCAATGTACAGATGGCTGTTTGTAGGAATTATTTTGGCATTATTATTTACTCTGTTCTTTTTGGGAAGAATAAAAAAACCGCTAAACCATATTATTGAAAAAGCTCAAGAAATTTCAAAAGGAAATTTCGACATCAAAATAGAATATAAAAAAGAAGACGATGCTCTGGGTATTTTGGGTTCTACACTGGAAAAAATGAGCAAGTATTTGAAAAAAAGCTTTGCGCAAATTGAAGAACAAAATAAAAAATTAGAAGAATACAATAGAACATTGGAACAAAAAGTTCTTGAACGAACAGCCGAATTAAAAGAAACAAATATGCATTTGCAAGAAGCATACAATAAAGTATTGGAATTAAATAATGAAAAAAACGAATTTCTTGGTATTGCCGCACACGACTTAAAAAACCCGTTAGTTTCAATTAAAGGATTCGGTGAAATTATACGAGACGATACTTCGTTAGATAAAGACAGTTTAGCTGAATTTGCCAATACAATTGTCGAATCTTCAGAACGAATGTTTGAAATCATTACCAGTTTATTGGACATAAACAAAATTGAAGAAGGACGTATAGAACTGAAAATAAATTCATTTTTTATCAACAATATTGTAAAAGAAATTCTATATCAAAATATTGATACCGCAAATAAAAAAGAGATAGAAATTCATAGTAATTATGTTGAACCTGATATTGAATTGATTACGGATAAACATCTATTAATGCAGGTTCTTGATAATATTGTTTCAAATGCAATTAAATTTTCTCCACCCGGAAAACCTATTGAGGTTACAATTGAAAAGTACATGGATAATAATATAAAAATAATTATCAAAGATAATGGACCCGGTTTAAGTGAAGAAGATAAGTCCAAATTATTTAAAAAATTTGCCAAATTATCAGCGAAACCAACCGCCGGTGAACATTCAACAGGTTTGGGATTATCAATTGCAAAAAAAGTTATAGAAATGTTACAAGGAAATATCTTAGTTGAAAGCGAATTAGGGAAGGGGGCAAAATTTATAATAATATTACCCAAGCAAATACACAACAACTAATCAAAAGTAAAAAAACAGATGAAAAAAATTACAATCATATCATTTTTGCTTATTTCCCTAATTGCCTTTGGCAAGAACACAAAAAATATCACAATAACTTATAAAGGCGAATCTTTAAGAGAACTTTCACAAAAGTATTTTAATAACCCCAATTATTGGGAAACAATACTCAAATTTAATTCCTTAAACTCAGAATCGGAATTATTCAAAGGGATGAAATTGATAATCCCATCCAAACTTGTTTTGGATACTGAAAAAAAAATAATTGAAGCCAAACTAGAAATTGCAAAAGCAAATAAAAACGGAGCTAAAATTCTTACTCCGAAACTGATAGAAAAAACGGAAAAATATTTCGACAATGCTCTTAAACTAAAACAAAAAGGAAAATGGCAAGAGGCATATTCATCTGCACAAAAAGCTCTCCTTTCTGCAAAAGAGACAAATACAAAAGTAGAAATGTTAAGAAAAACCAGTGCCGATGCGGTATTATCCTATTTTAAAGGGAAAGTACAAAAACGAACTCCCAAAACAACAATATGGAAAAATATTACTTTGTACGATAAACTATACGAAGCAGATAGAGCCAGAACCCTTTCAAATTCTATTGCGGAAATTACTTTTATAGATTTGAGCAGAATCAGATTAAACGAAAACTCACAAGCTTTAATCAAACATTCCCGTATCGATATACTCAAAAACAGAACAAATACAAAAGTAAAACTTATTAGAGGAGAAGCATTTGCATATTTAATAAAAAGCCCCAGAAAAAAATTCGATTTGGATATTCCCGGTATTAATGTAAAAATAAATTCAAGAAATTTTTGGATAGAAAAAGAAAAAGTTGCAACAAAAATTGCCAATTACGAAGGGAACATTAAACTTGCCGCAAAAGATGTAGTTGTAATTGTAAAAAAAAACCAAGGGTCTATTATTCCTGACGGTGGCGTACCTTCTAAGCCGAATAATCTATTGCCCCCTCCCTCTTTACTTTCACCCGAAGAGATGGAAAAAATATTCTTCGAAACCGTTTCTTTAACATGGGAAAAAAGAAACGGGACAAAATCTTATTGGGTTGAAATAGCAACCGATGCCAATTTTAAACAAATCATTTACTCCGATAAAAAAATAAAAAAAACCGAGATAACAGTACCGAAGATGAAAAAGGGGCTTTATTACTGGCATGTTTCTTCTATTGACAAAAACGATTTCCCCGGACAATTTTCTCCTTATAAAACTTTTATAATTTCCGAAGATTTGACAAAACCGTTTCTGGTTGTTAATAATCCAAAAAACTTAACCGTTGTAACAGAAAAGAGTATAAAAATTAACGGCGAATGTGAGCCCGGATTAAAACTATTAATTAACAATAACCCTATACAAGTAAACCAAAAAGGAGAATTCAGTACAACAATATTATTAACCGAAAGAAAAAATCTTATTACAATTAAATGTATTGACAAGAAAAAAAACGAATCGAAAATTAGCAGAATTATTTATTACGAACCTTCCAATAAGATAGCAAATAAAATTACTAGTAAAAACTACATCCCCGAGAACAAACTTTTTGTTGTTAACAGCCGCCGTTTTACAATTGACGGAATTACTCGTCCCATGTCAAAAATTATTTTTATTACAGCTCAAAAACATTTTAAGACAGTTGCAGATAGTATCGGGCACTATAACATTAATCTTTCTATTACAAATAACACAAAAAATTTAACACAAAAAATTATAACACCTGCCGGATACAACCATACCGACACATACTCAATTTTGCTCGATACAATACCGCCAATTATCGTTCCGGATAAAAATCTTAAAAAAATCACAAAAAGCGATTTATTTGTTATTTCTGGAAAAGTAAAAGGGACAGATACTTTTTATATAAATTCGGAGCAAATAAGTTTAACTAACAACACCTTTAATAAAAAAATAAAGTTACACAACGGAACAAACGCTTTTGAATTATTGGCTAAAGATTTTGCAGGTAACATTTCGTTGAAAAAAATAGAAGTCTTCAGGGACACTACTCCTCCGGAGTTACATAATTATAAATTAACAAAAAACAAAAAAAATAAAACGTGCCTTATTTCATTAACCGTATCGGATATATCCGGATTAAAAAGAACAGCCACGGCAAAACTATCAATAGATGGAATTGAAAAAAATATCATCTTGCTTTTAACAAAAAACGGAAAAGAATATTCCGAAGTAATTTTACTGCCGAATAGCTATTCCGATGTAAAAATAAAATCATTTATACTTGAAGATTATTTAGGAAATAAAAAGGAATATAAAATAGAATGACAAACAATTATAAAAGAAAAATGAAAAATATAATCTATTTGGCAATAATAATTTTTGCATTCCTATTTGTTAATAAAAATTATGCAAATCAAAAAGTTAATTTTGTAACATACGGAGCAAAAGCAGATATTAAACAAGGAGATAACGACTTTATCCAAATATTCTTTATCCAAATAAATAATACCGTAACGGATTCCGTTACCTTACAACTTTATGATGCAGATTGCGGAGGAGATGTTGATAAAGCGTTTGGTAAAAGTTTTAATTCCAATTTTAAATTTACCTTGCTCGGAGGAAAAAACATTCATCTGCCTAAATATGTAAACACTGAAAAAGTCAATAAAAATTTATTGTACAACGGCAAAATTTTGCAAGAGTTGGTTATTGACGAAAATACTAACTACAATAACACATGGAAAACATTTGCAAAATTTAAT
>CAZTYP010000039.1:0-44641 GCA_964617555.1 uncultured Melioribacteraceae bacterium
CAACTTTTTTAGTAAAAATAATTTTGATGTTGTTGAAAGCAAAGCGGAAAGCGGAGTATTAAATCAACTAAAAAATATTTTGATTGACGGAATTATTTTGGATATGAAAATATCTTCTCCCGAAGAATGGATGCTGATCTACAATCTAAAGGCAAATAAAGAATTAAAAAATATTCCCTTTTTCTTTTTTATCCGCTGGGCCGAAAACAAAAATTTTATGTCAGATTTTACAATAGATTTTGTTGTTGATATTTATGATAAAGAATATTGGGAAAAAACATTCAGCCTTGCCCGTAACTATTATAAAAAGGAAATTAATTCTTTTAAGATTATAAGTAATAAAACTGAAGAAATTGAAAAAAACATAGTTGAAATTGATGGGAAAAATCTTATTCCCGAGCAGAGCGATAAAATATCCGATGTAGATTTGATTATAATAGATTTATCTCTGTTTACCGGAAAAATATCGGATGAAATAATAAACATGAAAATTCCGGTAATATTTGTGATTTCGGAGCAAATGATTTTAAATGATTTTGAAATTATCAAAAAAACATGGATGACTTTGGCGGAAAAATATTCCGTGGAAGAAGAAATTATATTGAAAGTACTTACAGAACAAATATCTTTAACAAAAGGAATTGAGAATAAGGCAACATTAACTTCGCAAATAAAAAGCCATCAAGAATTTGACGGTAATATTGAAGCGGATAAAAGTGATTTTAACGTACTTGTTGTTGATGATGACCAAGATACACAATATACTGTAGGTGAAATTTTACAAAACATCGGATGTAAAATCACATATGCCAATAATGGGGCGGAATGCCTTTCCATTCTTAAGGAAATGAAACCCGACCTTATCTTATTGGATATAATGATGCCCGTAATGGACGGCTTTGAAACAATAAAAAAAATAAGAATTTCAGAAGAGACAAAAAATATAAAAGTATATGCCGTTACCGCCCAAGCTATGTTAGATGATATTGATATTATAAAAAATAACGGTTTTGACGATTTAATTACCAAACCCGTTAACGCTTCCACGCTTTCATTTAAAATACAAAAAGCAATTCAATTACGAAGAAGGATGATATGAGTAAAGTATTAGTTGTTGACGATCAAAAAGATAATGTTTTTGTTCTGGAAGATAGATTAAAAAGAGAAGGCTACGATGTTTTAAAAGCATATGACGGACAAACATGTTTAGACATTGCCGAACAAGCTTTACCCGATATAATTTTACTGGATGTAATGATGCCCGGAATGTCGGGGTTTGAAGTTTGCAGAAGATTGACTACTACCGAAAAAACCTCCAAAATACCGGTATTGTTGGTTACCGCACTTACTGAAGCGGAAGAACTGAAAGAGGGATTTCAATCCGGAGCGTTTGATTACATTAAGAAACCGTTTAACAGAGTTGAACTTATTGCAAGGGTTAAAGCCGCCATACGTTTTAGCGAAACGCAAAAAGTAATGTTGGAATTAGAAAAAATACGAACATTTTCCGCTACGGTTTCAACAGCCAATCATGAAATTAAACAACCCTTAACATTAATTAATTTATCTACTGCGGCAGTAAATCGTGAACTGAGCAAAGATGAAATTAACAAAGAAGCAATAAAAAAACGAATAGGGTTTATTGAAGATGCGGCACGCGATATAATCTCTGTTTTAGACCAACTAAGCTCAATAAAGACCCCTGTTTTAACGGATTGGGTAAATGATGTTAAGTTAATTGATTTGCCTAAAAAAAAGCAGAATTAGATTATAAGTGATTGGATTATTGATAAAATTTCTTCAAAATTAAACGGTTTTTTTATTTTTTTGGTTATGTTCAATTTCGGAAAATCCGTTTCAATCGGTTCTGCCGAGCCGGTTGTAAGAATTATCGGAATATCTTTTTGTGTTTTTCTTATCTCTTCTATACATTTTAAACCGTCAATATCAGGCATTGTTTTATCCATAATTATTAAATCCGGTTTTTTTGCTTTGAATTTTTCTAATGCTTTTTTCCCGTTTTCTGCAGTAATTACAGTATAATTATACGAAGATAATAAATCGGAAAAAAGTTCGAGAATTATTTTATCGTCATCCGCAAGCAAAATAATTTGTTCTTTTTTACCTTTTGTAAAAGTTTTTTCAACAGCCGGTAGTTTAATTAAAAATTCCGTTCCTTTATCAGTTTTACTTGTGGCTGTAATACTTCCCTTATGGTATTCAATTATTTTTTTCACTATTGATAGTCCGTAGCCGGAATTTTTTTGTTTCCCTTTTGTACTAAAACCGGAATCGAAAATATTTTTTATCTTGTCCCGAGAAATTCCTGAACCGGTATCTTTAACGGAAATAATTACCGAATCGGTTTTCCTTTCGTTTTTAATTGCAACGGTAATAGTTCCGCTTTGTTGAATGGATTCAACCGAATTGACAATCAAATTCAATAAAACTCTATACAAATCGGTATAGTTTGCATATATTTT
Source organism: uncultured Melioribacteraceae bacterium (assembly GCA_964617555.1). Classification (GTDB taxonomy): domain Bacteria; phylum Bacteroidota; class Ignavibacteria; order Ignavibacteriales; family Melioribacteraceae; genus 1-14-2-50-31-20. The sequence goes on from CAZTYP010000039.1 coordinate 2,484, forward strand.
TTTTAAGTTTTTACCAAACAAAAATTTAAGCTTTATTCTTTGTGGTAATGTCGGTTTTACGGTATATTCAATATCGTGAACAACGTCTTTTAAAGAAATTAAATTTTTTTGTTTTACTTCTTTTCCGGAAAGAGAATTGGTAATATCTATTGCTCTTAAAGTATTTGCTTTAATTGTGGAAATAAGTTTGGAGGCTTTTTTATTTCCTTTAATAAGTTTGTCTAAAACTTCGGCGGAATTTAAACTGCTCGAAAAGATATTGTTTAAATCATGCACCGTTTGTTTAATATGTAATTGCAAATCTTTTTTGTTAAGATTCTTAAACATTGGGTTTCCGTATTTTTATAATCTATCTGTGAAGATTATATTTTTTAATTTTAGTATAAAGCGTTTTTTGGCTTATTCCTAAAATATGGGCGGTAGTTTCACGATTCCAATCATTGGAATCGAGGATTTTTTTTATATGAATTTTTTCCAAGTCGTCTAAACTTAATTTTTCAAATTCTTCGGAATAAATAGATTCATTACTGTTATCTTCCAGCAAAGGTAAATTTAGGTCTTTCGGTTGAATTTCCTTATTATCTGAAAAGATCAATGATCTTTCAATAGTATGTTCAAGTTCACGCACATTACCCGGGAAAGGGTATCTTAACAGCAAAGCTTCTGCTTCTTTTGAAAGATGTTTAACATTATGAACCGAAGATTTTTTCTGTAAAAAATATTCGGCTAACATAAGCACATCTTTTCCTCTTTTTTTAAGGGGCGGAATTGTTAGAGTAATAACATTTAATCTGAAGAGCAGATCTCTTCTAAAATTTTTTTTGTCTGCTTCTTCCATTAAATTTTTATTTGTTGCTCCAATTACTCTAACATCTGAAGATAAGTTTGTAACGCCTCCAACTCTTCGAAATTCTCCGTTCTCCAAAAACCGTAATAATTTAGGTTGTAAAATTAAACTTAGTTCTCCTATTTCATCTAAAAACAATGTGCCACCGTGGGCAATTTCAACAAGTCCTTGTTTAGAGGTTTTTGCATCTGTAAACGCTCCTTTTTCATATCCGAAAAGTTCACTTTCAATAAGCGAATCGGGTAGAGAGGCACAGTTAACCGCAACGAAAGGTTTTGAACTTCTGGTGGAGTTTTTGTGAATAAATTCTGCGAACAGTTCTTTTCCCGTTCCGGTTTCTCCTTCAAGCAGAATGTTGGAATCGGATTGAGCGGCTCTTTTGGCTAACGAAATAACATCTTGAATGGCTTCGCTTTCGCCTATTATTGAATGAGGAATTGTTTTTTGTACTTTTGTTTCGAGCAACTCTTTTTGGATTATTAAATTTCTGTGCTCAAATGCTCGTTCTATAATAATTACCAATTGACCGAATTCGTACGGTTTGGTTATAAAATCGTAAGCTCCGTCTTTAATGCATTGTATAGCTGTTCTTATTTCCGTTTTTGCCGTAAGTACAATAACCTGCAGGGTAGGGTGATGTTCTTTTGTATATTTTAATACTTCTTCACCATGTACCTCGGTCATTTCTAAATCCAGTAATAATAAATCGTATGGTTTTTTCTTCAGTTTTTCAATTGCATATTTCCCGTCAAAAGTAATGTCAACGTCATACCCTTCATTTATTAATTCTTCCTTAAGAAGGTAGCATAAAGTTTGATCATCATCTGCTATTAATATCTGTCCTTTTTTCATACTGCTCATTTATTATTATTTAATCTACAAATATATGAATAATTTTAGAAATCTTTGGAAAAGATGCAAAAATCACAATGCATATTATCCTGTGATATAATGCGAATGTGGATAATAATTTAAGGGATAATATTATAAAAGGAGATAAAAACTCCACAGAATATTCTGCGGAGCAAAAAGTTAACTTGCGGAAGCGGATTTTTTATTGCTTTCAATGTATATGGGCGGTGCTCCGTTTGCTACGGTATCTTTGGTAATCAAACATTTTTCAACATTTGTTTTTGATGGGAGTTCATACATAATATCCAACAACGTTGCTTCTACAATTGAACGGAGTGCACGTGCACCGGTTTTTCTTTCAATTGCTTTTTGAACGATTAGTTGCAATGCTTCTTTTTCAAACTCAAGTTCAACGCCTTCCATCATAAATAATTTTTTAAATTGTTTAATAATAGAGTTTTTCGGTTCCGTTAAAATTTTAAGCATTGCGTTTTCGTCAAGAGGTTTTAAAGCGGCAATCATCGGTAAGCGTCCTACAAGTTCAGGTATCAATCCGTATTTAACCATATCGTCTGGTTGAACTAATTGTAAAATTTCATCTTCTTCGTAATGATGGTGAACTTCTTCTTCAGTATCAAATCCCATTACGCTTTGGTTAAGTCGCGAAGCAATAATAGGGGTAAGCCCGTCGAAGGCCCCGCCCACAACGAAAAGAATGTTTTTTGTATTTACATTTATCAGACTTTGTTCGGGATGTTTCCTTCCTCCTTTTGGGGGAACACCGGCAACGGTTCCTTCCATAATTTTAAGAAGAGCCTGTTGAACGCCTTCGCCGGAAACATCTCTGGTTATAGAAGTCGATTCGCTTTTACGTGCAATTTTATCTATTTCATCAATGTAAACAATTCCTTTTTCTGCTTTGTCCAAATTATATTCGGCGGCTTGCAATAGGCGAACAAGAACCGTTTCCACATCATCTCCCACATAGCCGGCTTCGGTTAACGTTGTTGCATCGGCAATGGCAAAGGGAACGTCCAAAATTTTTGCAAGTGTTTGGGCAATTAAAGTTTTACCTACACCGGTTGGTCCCACAAGTAAAATATTACTTTTTTCAATTTCCACATCATCGAGCTCAAAAAACGAAGAACTCGAATTTATTCTTTTATAGTGGTTATATACAGCAACGGATAGAACCTTTTTTGCATGGTCTTGCCCGATAATGTATTCATTTAATTTTTTGTGAATAATATCAGGTGTAAGCAAAGTATCCGGTGTGTTGTCGTTTTTATATGCGGCAATATTGCTTTTTAATATATCCACGCTTGAGCGGATACAATTATCGCAGATATATACATCGGGGCCTGCAACCATGCTTGTAACTTCGTTTCCGTCTCTGCCGCAAAATGAGCATTTTATTTTCTTATCGTCCGTCTTGTTGTCGTTATCCATTTTTACTTTTCACTTTTTTGTTCTTTAATTGTTTTAAATTGTTTTGCACCTTTTCAAGGTATAATGAACCGGGAAATTTTTCAAGAAATTTTTCGTATGTAGAAATTGCGGAAGCATAATCCGTAACCCCATATTCATATACTTGTGCCAACAGATAAAAACTTTTATCTGCAAAAATATTCATTTCTTTTTTATCAGACAATTCTTTTAAAATTTCAATTGCAACGGGGTAATTGTTTTCGGCTATTAAAATTTCGGCATATTTATATTTTGCAATATTATTAAGGAGCAAAAAATTTTCCGTTTTACTTAATTCCTTAAAAATTTTTTCCGCTTCGGGAAATTTATACTGATATGTGTATAAATCCGCAAGAGCAAATTTTGCAAGATTAATCGAATCTCGCTTGCCCGTGTTTATAATTATGGATAGTTGTATTGCATCGTTAGCTAAATCATTAGATAAGTTTTTGGTAATGTCCGCAAGGGTAGTAATACTTCCGTTAAAATCATATTGATAAAATTGAATTTTTGCCAACAAAAATTTCGCTTTGGTTTTAGTTTTATTTTTTGTTTGGGAGGAAGCAAAAACGTTTTGTAAATTTTTTTTTGCCGACTTGAGTTTATTGTTTATCAAATAGATTTTCGAAAGTTGTAAATTGGCTTTCCCGTAATACTCGGTTAACGAGGAATAATTAATCGTTTTTTTGAAATATTTTGTAGCGCTATCCGTATTAAAAAATTGATAAAACCAAATATACCCGATTCGGTAAAAAGCCTGACTTTTCAAATTACCGCTTAGAAAAGGTAACAACGAGCTGTATGTTTTTAAGACGGGATAATATTTATCGGCATAGTTTTTTTTCGGCAGGGTAAGTGGTTTCCATTTGTTTTTTTGAGCTTGAGCTTTGTTTAACTTTGCTTCCAGTGTACGTGCAAATTTTATTTTTGCGTTTGGAATAAGATTAGAGTTTTGAAAATGTTCTATAAAATATTGATACATTTTTGAGGCGGCAATATAGTTTGAATTCTGATAAGCAATATTTGCCAGATTGTAAATGCGTATTCCGTTTCGGTTTTGTAGCTTGTCAAGTTCTTTTTCAAACTCAAATGCTTTATCATATTCGCCTTTTTTTATATAGAGAAAAGAGAGCAATTCTTTTATCGAATTATGAGCTTTATCTTCTTCCAAAACTTCTATACTTTCATCTAATGCCCCTGCTGCATAAATATAGGATTCCATTCGCCTTTTTATATAATTTAACTGATTTGGCTGTGTTAATAAAAGAGAAGCATATTCCTCGGTAGCTTTTTTATAATCCATGGTATAAGCGTATACCGAAGCGAGTTGATAAGAAAATTGTTCGGGATTTTTTGCGGATTTTTTCCCTTCTTTTAAATAATTTATTGCAATTTCAAAAGCACGGTTTTGAATGGCATAGTTAGAAATTATTATGTAATTGATTGACGATTCAGGGTTTAACGCAAGTCCTTTATCCCAAACTTCTTCGGCTTTTTTCTTATTTCCGCTAATAAAATATGTTGCTCCTAACATTCCGTACAGATTAACATCATAAGGACGTTTGGAAATCATTTTTTTTAAAAGAGCAACAGATTTATCGTATTCTTTTAATTTTAGATAGATATTGTTTAGTGAGTTCAAATAATCGTTGTTATACGGCTTATTTTTATAAAGCTCCTCGTATAATTGCTTTGCCCGTTTTAATTGTCCCGAACTTTCAAATGTTTGTGCAAGTCGGTATTTATTATTTAACGAAGACTGAGCAAACAAAATTGTAAAGCTAATGAAAGAGAACAATATAATTTTATTAAGTGTCATAAGTCGTTTTCAAAAAATGTTCGTCAAAAATATTGCCTATGCCCAATATTAAATTAGGGTCAAACGTTCTTTTTATTTTTGCCATTTGGATAATATTTTCTTTACCATACATTTCCAAAAGATAATCTCGTTTCATTTTTCCTATACCGTGTTCTGCAGAAACTGTTCCCCCGAGTTCGGCGGCACGTTTGCAAAACAGTTGGTAAAGGGTTTTGGCTTTTACAAATTCGGTTTCGTTTTTTGGGAGCATATTTAAATGAAGGTGGCAATCTCCTATATGTCCGTAACAAATATAATCAATATTTTCGGTATTAACGGCTTGCTTCATCTCTTCATAATATTTATGGAATTGTTCAACCGGAACGGCTGTGTCCGTTCCCACTTTACGTAACCCCCGTTTTGTTATTATTTCCGAAACTTTGGACGAGATAGCATGACGGAAAGTTTTGAATTTATCCAGTTCGCTTTTATCTATTGCAAACCACGAATTTTCAATGTCGGCGGAATATTTTTCCATCAAGTTCATCCATTTTTCAAATAGAACTTCTTCCGTATTCTCAGTTGTTTCCTGTTCAAACCAAACAGCGGCATTGTGTTGGTCGTTTATTTGAGGGTAATCCTCTTTTAAAAATTGTAATGAGTAATAATCAAAAAATTCAATTCCGCGAGCATTAATATTGCTTTCGTCCTTTATCTTATTGTGTTTTCGGGATTGTAAACGGGCATCATCAACAAAATCGAGGGCATCGGCTTCGTTATAAAAAAACAATATGCCCGATATTAAATTATCTTCTTTCGGTAGCAATTTTAATTTAATTTGTGTAATAACTCCCAACGTCCCTTCGGAGCCGATAAATAAATCAATTGCGTCCATCTTTTTTTTGATATAATAACCTGCAGTGTTTTTTGTTTCGGGAATTTTATATTCTGGAATTTGAACTTTAATTTCCTTTCCGGTTTCAGTTACAAGTATAAAAGAATTATTGTTTGCAAAAACTTCACCACGTTTTAAGTTAAGGATTTCGCCTGTTGGCAAAACGATTCGCAATTCCAAAACATAATTACGCGTTGCTCCGTATTTAAAAGTTTTTGCTCCAGAAGAATTTGTAGCAACCGTTGCACCGATAAAACAATTTTGTTCGGTTGGGTCCGGAGGATAAAAGAGATTGTTTTCGGATATTCTTTCCTGAAATTCCACTAAAATAACCCCCGGTTGAACAACGGCAAATTTTTCTTTTTTATTTATTTCAATTATTTTATTCAATTTATTGGTAGAAATAACAATACCGCCTTCCGGCACTCTGGCACCGGTAAGGCCCGTGCCGTTGCCGGCAACTGTAATCTTTGTTTTTCTGATATTTGCTTTTTTGATTATTTCAATTACTTCCGTTTCGGTTTCAGGGTAATAAACAGCATCGCAATATCCCTTGTAATTTGCAGCATCTACCAGAAAATTTTCTATTTCGGATTGTTCTTTTTTTATTATCACAATTTTTCAATAATATAATTTGTAAAAATTATTTTATAAAAATCGTTTAATCGATTATATTATGTTTTTTCATTATGGTTTTCCATTCCTCTTCGGAGAGTGTTTCGGATTCTTCAATAAGCAGAATGGGAATATCATCTTCAATTCTATAACGGCGACGTGTGTTTTTATCAACAGATATAAGATAATTACCATCCAAAATCAAATCAGCTTTTGTTTCGGGGCAACATAAAACATCCAATAAATCTTTACTTATCATATTTTTTTACTCAGTTGTTGTTTAATAAATATTCGGTTAAAATTTCAAATTCGTCTTCCGATAAATTTGTGACAGCTGGCATTTTACTTTTATATTCGGAATTCCTTTCAAGTTTTTTAGGGTTTTTAAGATAGTTTATTAATTCCGATTTATTCCATTTTGTATTTATTCCCTTTATCGACGGGGCAATTTTCGTACCGGAAAGAGTCTTTCCATGGCAATTGAAACAATTGGCTTTTTCCAATAAATTGATAGGAGTGTTTTTTTGGTTTTGCGGTATTGCCAAATCAGTCTCTTTTTCGGCACTTTGCTTTTGTGTAATTTCTGATAGTACCAACAACAGTATAAAAACAAACAAGACAGCTATAATCCATTTTTGAGCATTCGTCATATCTTTTTTTTATTTATCGATGGAAATTTCTTTTTCATAATATTTTCTGTAACTGACAATCGAATTACAAATTGTGCGGGCAACCTGTTGTTGCCCTTTTTTGCTTCTTAAATATTTTGCATCTTTACTGTTTGTTATAAAACCCGTTTCTATTAATATAGAGGGCATGGAAGCTCCGATTAGGACATAAAATCCCGCCTGTTTTACTCCGCGCGAAGGAATTGCTTTTACCTCTTTTTTCCAATTATTATCGAGAATTTCGGCAAGTTTTTCCGAGTAATGCATATAAGCGGAATGAGCCATTGATACCAAAATAAAATTTTCATCGGTTAACGATTTATATTTTTCTTTATCTTTTTCAAAATCTATTACGCTGTTTTCCACTTCGGCAACGCGTATCGCTTCTTGGGTTCTACCGGGACGTAAAAGATAAACTTCAAATCCTCTTGGATTATTAATCCACGGTTTTTCAACGGCATTTGCATGGATTGAAATAAAGAGTTTACCACGATTTTTATTTGCAATTTTACCGCGTTCCATCAACTCAATAAATTTATCGTTAGAACGGGTTAAAACAACTTTTACTTCGGGCATTTTTTGTTTCAAAAACTTACGCAATTCCAGAGCAATAGAGAGATTAATATCTTTTTCTTTTAACTTTTTTACTCCGATTGTTCCGGGGTCTTTTCCGCCGTGTCCGGGGTCTATTACTATTACGTCAAAATTCCATTTTGCTTGTTCGGCCGATAAATCTTTAACAAATTTGCTTAATGCTCCGTTCTGAATTGTGATTAATATATCATCGGAATCAACATCTTTTGAAGACGATTGCATTGAGTTTGAAATTTTGTTACCGTTTTTCAAAGTAAATTCAATCTGTTTGTTCCCTTTTACGCTTTTAATTTTAATATTTTTTACAACTCCGGTAGGATGAAAATTTTGCAATAAATCCGGGTTAACCGAAACACCGGAAAGGAACAAAAAGAGTTTGCCTTCCAGAATAGATGTGCGGAACATATTAATTTTGCGTTTGGCTTTTATGCGGATTAATGTTCCGTTAGTCATTTCGGAAATTTCAATTCCGTAAATATCATATTTGGAGTTAATCTCTTTCTTTTTATGAAAAACAATATCGGCACTTTCTTTATTTGAAGTAAGAGAGGTAAATATATTAGCCGGGCTTTCGGTTATAATAAGATTTTTTTCCTTTTCGTTGTAAATTATTTTTTTTTGATAAGCCAATTCGATGTATTTAAGAGAATAAGAAATAGGGAGAAAAATATCGTTACGTATTAAAAGAGTTGAAATCGGAATTTGAAAGATGTTTTTATCATGTTTGTTTTTAGAACTTAGCACAAAAAACTGATTTTTTGCGGTTATTTTCAAATTATAATTTGAAAATTTCATCTCGACTTTTTGTGCAGTCGGGTTATAGTAATAATTCCCCGATAAAATTTCGGATAACTCTTTTGCGGAAACATAAGTTATTCCTTTACGAACAATATATGACAGATGGGTTTTTTCACTCCCTTTTGAAACAGATATCTTTAAAAGGCGTTGCGGTAAAATAGTGCCTTCTAATAAGAGCAATAATATTATTAATAAATGTTTTAATTTCATTACTATCCGATGTAAGGAAGAAAAAATCCAGATTTCTTTTTATACTCCGTAAATTTTTCTCCGAAAAATTTTTGCATAATTTCTTCCTCTTTTTTAGCACGCATTATAAATAAAGGAAGTTCAACCATAAGGACAAGAGGTATAATTAAATATCCTAACAATGCAATTCCAATTCCTAAATCGCTAATAACTTGGCTTATATATTGCGGATGTCTTATAACTTTATGAATTCCTTTAGTTACAAGTTGGTGGTTTTTGTTTAGAGCAACATCTTGGGTATAATTGTTTTTTAAATTTTTAAATGCTTGAACCTGAAGCCAACCGAATAATATAAATAGCACTAATCCTCCGATACGAATATAAAGGAGATTGTTGGTGTACTCTAACGTTCCTATTTGAAAGACTCCTAAAATTTCCAAAATGAGAATTACTGCAGAAACATTCAAAGGGGTTTTTTGCAGATATGTTTTCGGTTTTACCGCATATTTTTGTACGGCTCGTTTTAATCCGCCTTTAGCGGTGGGAGAATTTGCAATAATAGACAATAAGAGAGCAATTCCGGTAATAATATTTAAAGCATCCATAAGTTAAACTTTTTTAATGAAAAATATATACGTAAGATAATAAAAAACAAAGTAATTTTATTGATTCATATTGATTCATTTATTTCATTTTAAGACAATTATCCAAAAATAAAATTAAATAAAAAAATGTAATAATATTAAAACAGATATGGTAACAATATAAGAATAATAAACAATAATAAGTCTTTATGTCTTAATTCTTCCGAAAATAAGACAAAAGACCCATTTTTTGTAAAAAATTTAATATAAAAAAAACAAAATATTACATGTAATTTTTACAAAAAATTTAATACATTAACAATAAAGCGTAATTTTGTTATTTCACCAAATAAAAAAAATTAGCACGATTATTGTATAGTTATAAACAAAAAGGAAAAAAGTAAAGGAAAATGGGAACAGGACAAATGTTGATAACTGTTGGAGCAATGGTATTACTTAGCTTAGTAATACTTAATGTCTATAACGGTTATTTAGTTAATAATGGAGTTGTAATGAATTCCAAATTTGATATTTTAGCTGTTTCGTTGGCAACTTCAATTATAGAAGATGCCAACGGTTTGGCTTTTGACCAAAAAACGACCGGGGGTCATACGATAATTTATTCAAGCGAATTATCCAGTTGCGGCCCCGGTTCTTCGGAATATTACAACAGTAGAACAGACAATAATTTTAATGATTTTGATGATTATAACGGCTTGCATATTGTTTATAACGATTCCACTCTGGAATCGGCAGTTTATGATATTCGATGTGAGGTCGGATATATTAATGACTATCAGCCGACTAGATTTGTTAGTAATAAAACATGGTTTAAACGATTGGATGTATATGTTTCAAGTCCTTCTATGCAAGATACCGTGAAAATGTCAACAGTAATGAGTTATTTTTATTTTAGGTAGGAAGTAAAATGGGATTTAGTACTTTATTAGATATACTTGGTTCTACGGTTATAGGAGCGCTATTATTGTTAATTCTTTTTAGAATTAATGATACAGCTTTGCAGAATTCACTTTCTCATGCCGGTGAATTACAAGTTCAAGAAGGATTGGTTGAGGCGGTTTCCGTTATAGAATATGATTTTAGAAAAATGGGTTATTGCGAAAATTGGGAGGCTCTTGCAAATCCTTCCAATTCCATAATTTATGCCGATACTTCCAAAATATCGTTTTTAACGGATTTGCCCACGTCTTACGGTGCAGAAGGAGACGGGATAGTTGATACTTTACATTATTTTACCGGACCTACATCGGAACTTAGTGAAACTGATAATCCTAACGACAGATTGCTTTACAGAGTTGTAAATAGTGCAACTCCGGTCGGGTCAAATATAGGAATAACAAAATTTCATTTAACATATTATGATTCTTTTGGCAATGAAATTCCTACGCCGATTACTTATCCTACTACCGGTTCGATTTATACATTACAAATAGACTTGGAACTTCAATCGGTTTATGCGTACAAGAATAATTACAATAGTGTTTTTTGGCGTCAAATAAGATTAGCGGCAAGAAATCTTAGGAACAGATAGGAGATTAAGAAATGGGTGGAAAAGCAGCATTATTTTTAGTAATAGGTTTTAGTTTAATATTTATGGTTATTAGCAGAAATATTTCCAATATTTCTGTTCGCTCAATGGATAATGCAATGCGTTATTACGAAAAAACAAAAGCATACTCAATTGCTTTGGCCGGCGCTAATATTACGGCAAGTAAGGTCTTTTTTGATAATAACTGGGATGACGGATACGATAATATTTCATTTAACGGCGGTCATTATTCGGTAACGGTGCAAAAAATAGACCCGGCACGCGACATTGTAAAAATTACTTCAATTGGTACTTTTGGTGTTGGTAATATGGTTGAAACTCATAAAGTTGAGGTAAAATTACAACCAAGCAGTTTCTCGAGGTTTGCCTATTTTTCCAATAAAGAAAAAATAGGTAGTACTAATATCTGGTGGGCTTCAAAAGATACTGTTTGGGGCCCTTTTCATACGAATGACAAAATAAGAATTGCAGGGAATCCGGTTTTTATGGGAAAAGCAACAAGTTATAAAGGTATTTATAAGAGAAGTGGTTCCCATCCCGAGTTTAACGGTGGCTATAGTCAATCAGCTGAAAAATTACCTATTCCCCCAGACGGTGTTGAATCGGTTGGAGATGAAGCTAGAACTAACGGTCTTGTTTTTACCGGAAAAGATACTGTTTATATGACATTTAAAAATGATAGCCTTACTTATAAATTTGGAGCAGGACAACCGGATACAACTGTTTACTTGCCTTCAGCAGCTCCAAACGGAACTATTTATGCCGAAGCGGCTAATGTAAGATTAAAAGGAGTTGTTGACGGACGTTATACCGTTGCCGCTTCCGAAAAGGTAGTTACATTTACAACTGGGCATTGGGTTTGGAAAAGAGTTAGACGGCGAAGATGGAAAAGAGTTTGGGTTACCGAAACAACTACCGCTGCAAAAGGAGGTAAAATCTTTTTAGATGACGATATTGTATATAAAGATGACCCTACACAAACATACTCCGATGATATTTTAGGGATTGTTGCCGAAAACGAAGTTTTAATTGCCGATAATGCGGCAAATGCCAGCGATATTAACATTCAGGCGGCAATATACAGTCAAAAGAAAGGTTTTGGAGCAGAAAATTTTAGAACAAGACCCGTTAGCGGAAAAATTAATTTACTCGGGGGAATTACACAAGATTCCAGAATGGCAGTAGGAACATTTAATAGCAGCGGAGTGGTTAGCGGTTTTAGCAAAAGATATCATTACGATGAGAGACTTTTATTAATGTCTCCACCTTCTTTCCCCGGTACCGGTAATTTCGAGGTCGTTTCATGGTTCGAATAGTTTGAAAATTTCCATGTAAAATTATTTATAAAAAAGTCCGGATTATCGCCGGACTTTTTTTTCTTCTGTTTTTTTCCTCGTTATTATTTCTTATTATTCCGTTTGTTAAAAAGTTTAAAACAGTATCGGAGTCTTTTATGTCGAACAGTTTTATGACAATTCATCGTTATATTTTAGAGGCGGAAAAAAAACATCCAAAAGCAACCGGGGAACTTTCGGCACTTCTTACCGATTTGTCTCTTGCCGCAAAAGTTATTTCGTTGGAAGTAAATAAAGCGGGTCTTGTTGATATTTTAGGGTATACGGGAGAGCAAAATGTACAAGGGGAAGCCGTAAAAAAATTAGATGTATTTTCTCATGAAATGATGATTCATGCAATGAACCACGGAGGGCATCTGGCTGTTATGGCTTCTGAAGAAGAAGAAGATATTATTCATATTCCCGAACGTCATCATCTCGGTAAATATGTTCTGCTTTTTGACCCCCTTGACGGCTCTTCCAATATTGATGCAAATGTTTCGGTGGGGACAATTTTTTCAATCTATAAAAGGATATCGCCGGAAGGTACACCGGGAACTGTAGCTGATTGTTTGCAACCTGGTAATAAACAAGTTGCTGCCGGATATATTGTTTACGGCTCAAGTACAATTATGGTTTACACTGCCGGAGACGGGGTACACGGCTTTACACTCGATCCTGCATTCGGAGAGTTTTTACTTTCGCACGAGAATATGAAAATTCCCGAAGAAGCAAAAATCTACAGCTTGAATGAAGGAAATTATAAATATTGGCGGCCGGGATTAAAAAAATATATTAAATATATTCAAGATGCCGATAACCGTGGACGGGAACCGTATTCATCAAGGTATATCGGGTCAATGGTTGCCGATATTCATCGTAATCTTCTTTACGGAGGAATATTTATTTATCCTGCCGATAAAAGACATCCTAACGGTAAACTACGTTTACTTTATGAATGTAATCCGATGGCATTTTTAATGGAACAGGCAGGTGGACGTGCAATAGACGGAAGAGGAAACAGAATTTTAGATTTAAAGCCTACAAGTTTACATCAAAGAGTGCCTATTTATATCGGCAGCAAAAATGCTGTAGATATGGTTGAAAGTTTTCTTGAAGAAGATAAATAAAAAACGGCTATCTAAAAAGAGAGCCGTCTTTATAATAATTTACAAAAAAGGGAAAGGATGATAAGTATTATTTGATATTTTTTAATCCGTCCGAAATTTTATCGGCAAGTTCATGCAAAGAAATTCCCTCGATTTTAATTTTTGCGGATTTTAATAATACTTCTGGTGAGTCTCCCTCGCCTTCCAGATATTTAACTAATCCGTACCCCAAGCGATTTCTGTCATTGTTTACCGGCATATATTCTTTAAGAGATTCAACTAAATTATAAGTTTTTGCTTCAATTGAATCTTCCGGGAAAGTTTTTACCGGTGCCGCTGGTTTTGTTGCCATATTTATTACCTGTTTTTTATTGTGTAAAAATAAGGAACTATTATTTTTTCTACAAATTATTTAGGTAAAATGAATGATTATATTGCTAAAAAATAAAATAATATAACTCTAAATTTTTTACGCAAAAATTTTAATTAATACACTAATTAAATTGCTTATTAGAATTAATAAAGATAATTTTAATACTTGAAAAATTTATTTTAGAATATAAATAACAATAAAGGTTGCTATGAAAATTCATGAATATCAGGCAAAAGAAATTTTAAGAAGGTACAATGTACCCGTACCCAAAGGGAAAGTAGCATACAGTGTTGAAGAAGCTGTAAAGGTGGCAAAAGAAATAGGCGGAAAAATCAGAGTTGTTAAGGCTCAAATTCATGCCGGCGGCAGAGGTAAAGGTGGTGGTGTAAAAGTTGCCAAAGGAATTCCCGAAGTACGTAAATATGCAAAACAAATTCTCGGAATGAATTTAGTTACGCATCAAACGGGACCGGAAGGAAAAATTGTAAAACGTTTACTTGTTGAACAGGGGGTAAACATTGAAAAAGAACTTTATGTGGGTATTACTCTCGATCGTGCAACATCAAAAAATGTTGTAATGGTTTCCACCGAAGGAGGAATGGAAATTGAAAAAGTTGCCGCTGAAACCCCTGAAAAAATATTAAAAGAAACGGTTGATCCGGCTGTCGGGTTACAACCCTACCAAGCTCGTGCTTTGGCTTTTGGGTTAGGGTTGGAAGGAATACAGTTTAAAAATGCCGTCAAGTTTTTACTTAGTCTTTACAAAGCTTATGTAGATACCGATGCATCTATTGCTGAAATTAATCCTCTTGTTGTTACCAAAGAAGGGGATGTTATGGCACTTGACGCAAAAATGAATTTTGATGATAACGCTCTTTATCGTCATAAAGATATTTTGGAATATCGTGATTTGGAAGAGGAAGACAAACTCGAAATTGAAGCATCCAAATATAACCTTAATTATATCAAACTTGACGGTAATGTAGGCTGTATGGTTAACGGTGCCGGACTTGCAATGGCAACTATGGATATAATTAAACTTGCAGGAGGAGAACCGGCAAACTTTCTTGACGTTGGCGGTACGGCAAACAAAGAAACGGTTGCTGCCGGTTTTAAAATTATTTTAACCGACCCAAAAGTAAAAGCAATATTAATTAATATTTTCGGTGGTATTGTCAGATGCGACCGTGTAGCTCAAGGCGTTATTGATGCTGTAACCCAAGAAAAAGTTGAAGTGCCTATTATTGTTAGACTTGACGGTACTAATGCTGAAGAAGCCGCAATATTGTTGGCTAAATCCGACATGAACTTTGAAGTTGCTTCTACATTGAAAGAGGCTGCCGAGAAAGTTACGGCTGTTTTATCCAAATAGAAAAGCAACAGGTTATTAATTATAAAGGGGCTGAATTCAGCCCCTTTTTTTATCCTATCTTAATTTTATTATCACCACGTTTAATAGTGGAAATCTTAAATGGTACGTAAGCGGGGCACCAATTAATAAAGCCGGTAAAAAGAGGGAGTAGACCAACTGTTCCCCACCAATTTTTTTCAATAATTCCCCATACAATAATAATTAAGCCCAGCAACAATCTTATCAGCCTGTCAACAGCTCCTACATTTTTTCTCATTATAAACTCCTTTTTTATTTACCCAAAATTTACAGAAATTAAATTTTAAATTATATCTTCATTTATTGTTATATTTACTTTAAGCAAAAATTTTCGGGGGGAGACAATATGAGTGATAAAGAGAAGATAGAAATTGAAGTGGATATCTCCAAACATCCGCTATATGTTCAACATCCTACATGTTCAAAGGGGCATTCTTTAAGTTGCGAAACGGTAAAAATTCACGATTATCCTTCTATCAAAGTAAAAGCTCGTTATAACGATAATGAGGGATTTATTTATATAGATCCCATATACGGCAGTTTCGACAATATTATTGAGGGAATGCATGTGCCAGAAGGAGAATTGTTGGAGCTTTTTTGTCCCGAGTGTGGGGAAAGTTTAACATCGCAGGGCGAAACTTGCCAAGTGTGCCTTTCTCCGATGTTTGTTTTTCATTTGCCTAATAACGGTATTGTGGAAGGGTGTTTAAAGAAAGGATGTATGTTTCATAAATTAAAAATTGTTGACGGAGAAGAACAAGTGGCAAGATTGTTTGAAGAAAGGATGTTATTATAAAAAAGGAGGTGGTAAGACCTCCTTATATATTTACAAATCCGAAATAGAATCTATGCCTTCAGGCGGAGGCAAATAAAATCTTATTTTTTTTACTTCCCCGTTTTTTAATACAAGCTTATCAACTCGCTTATTAATTAAAACAGAATGTTCAATAAACAAATCATCATCAACAATAGAGCCGAAAATGTAGCTTGTTCCTTTAATGGTTACGTTTTCCCCTATAAGCAAAGGGTGTTCATCACTTCCGGTCATGTTTACGCTTGATTCTATGCGGGAATTGTTCCCTATCTTAATATTTCCTTTAATAATATCGCCCCAAAAAATTTCGGAGTTGTTGCCGATGAGCATTGTTTGATGTTCAAATGTGGAAAGGTGAGCGTTTTCCGCAATCGAAACATTTTCTCCGAAAATAATGTTTCCGTTTAGGTAAACATTTTTTGAAAGTGTCAGGTTGTAATTTATTTTTACACCCTTACCCAAATAAACTCCCTTGCCAAGTTTTATATCAAGCGGACGACCCTTTTTGTCCAATTCGATAATATCTTTTACAACATCGTCATGAATGAAAAAATCGTCGGGGGCTTCAATTTCTATAATATCTTTTATTAATTCATAAGTTTGTTTGCGGGCAATATTTTCCATCTCCAACAAAACGGATTTATTATTAAAACCCATTAATACATGCTGGTCGTGTGGGTTTACCGCACGTACGGTTAAACCGTTTTTATTGAATATTGAGATAAGATCGGTAATATAAATTTCTCCTTGTGCATTATTGCTGTCAATTTCGCTTAAAAGTTTTTTCATCTGTTTATAATCAACAGCGTAAACGCCGGAGTTAAATTCATTATTATTTATAAGTTCTTCTTTTGTGAAAGAGTATTTTTTGTTTTTAAAAGTTGTAATATAATCATCGGTAAGATTTAGAATATCTTTATGTTCAATAATTTCAATTACTTTCCCGAAATCATCTCCGGAGGGGTTTCCGTCAACATCAAATTTTTTCACACGTACAATTCTTCCGTACGAGTTATTTTGCGGGTCTCCGTTATATAAGCCTGTAAGAACCATCATATCGGCTTTGGAATTAATAAAACTGCGTTTAAAATCGGCAATTGTTTTACTGTCAATTAATCCCATATCTCCGGGTAAAATATAAACGGTTCCGTCATAATCGTTTTCAATTTTTGCAATGGCAATCTGTACAGCATGTCCGGTCCCTTTTTGCTCTTCTTGATAAGCAAAAATTGTATGTGGTTTTGGGGAAATAGTTTGAATAACATCTTCGGCTTTTATTCCGACTACAATAATTGAATTTGCATTGCCAAGTCCGGCACAACTTGCTTCGGCAACCCTTTCCACAGTTGGTTTACCCCATATTTTATGAAGCATTTTTGATGTTTTGGATTTTATTCTTTTACCGTGCCCCGCTGCTAAAATAACTACAGTTTCTTTTTTCGAATAATCAAACTTACTGTTTTGATTATTTATCAATTCGTAAATCTTTTCTTTTTCCATAATCTCTATTTAAAATTATTTGATTATGTAAGTTAATAATTAAAGCGCAATTTTGTATTATTGCAATATGAAATTTCTTTTTTGATGAAGAGCAAATAAAAATGAAAAAAATTTTATTAATCTTTGCAATTTTCTTCTCAATGGTTGAATTTGTATTTGCCCAGGAAAGTGGCTTTGGTATCGGAATAATGTTGGGTGAGCCTTCCGGAATTGCGGGAAAATATTTTTTGGATAAAACAACTGCCATTGATTTTGGTGTCGGGACCGGTTTTTTGGGAAGTGGTTCCGGGTTTGCATTTCAAGCTGATTATGTTCAAGAAATAAAAAATTTAATTAAATGGAAATATAAATTACCTTTTTATTACGGTTTTGGTATTCGCACAAGATTTCCTTCCGAAAATTCGATGTATTTCGGAGTTAGGGGTGTTGCCGGGTTAATGATGTACGTAAAAAAATTGCCGGTAGATGTTTTTTTTGAAATTGCTCCTTCATTCAGATTGCTTCCTACAACAGGCTTAGATTTAGATATGGCGGTTGGCGGAAGATATTATTTTAAAATTAAACCGCTATTTTGATAATTAAGATTAAACCTTATCGGGCAGTGTAAAAAAGAATTTACTTCCTTCCCCGAGCTTACTATTAATCCAAATTTTTCCGCCGTGTTTTTCCACAAATTCTTTACAAAGTATTAAACCGAGTCCCGTCCCTTTTTCCCCGTTTACGTTGGTTCCTATATACTTTTTATCAATTTGTAACAGTTTATTTATGTTTTCTTCACTAATCCCAACGCCGGTATCACTAACGGAAATTTCGGTATTGTCGGCGATTGTTTTCGCATTAATTTCAACCGTACCTCCCGATTTTGTAAAATTAATTGCATTGGAAACAAAATTACGAAGAATTGTTTTAACCATATTTTGGTCGCAGAAAACAGTTATTGTTTTATTAATATTATTTGTAAGAACAATTTCTGCTTGTTCTGCTTTTGGTTTGAAGATGTTTACTACTTCATCGGCAATTTCAAAGAGGTTATATTCATCAGGTTCAAAAACTATTTCTCCACGTTGTACGCGTGCCCAACCTAAAAGATTTTCTAAAAACGAATATAATTTTTTTGAACTATTGTGCAGCATTTGTGCGGTTTCCAATTTTTTTTCCGGTGAATCGTTGTTTTCCGGGTCCGCAAGAATTTTACTTAGACCCATTATTGAAAAAAAACTGTTTTTCAAATCATGAGAAATAATTGAAAAAAATCTGTCTTTACTGGCATTTAATTTTTTTAATTTCTCCTCCGATTCTGCCAACCTGTTTGAAAGGGAAACCAAGTCTTTTGCATTTTGCTCAAGTAATGTTAAATCTTCATCCAACAATTTATCGGCTTTGGAAGAGAAGAGAGAAAACACGGGGGGAGTTTTTGACAGCTCGGTTTTTTCCCCTTTGTTTTCCTTAAGCTCGTGGATTATCAAATAAAAATAATTTCTATTTTGAATTTTAATGGGAGTGGAACGAACAATTACGGATTTAATTTCTCCCGAAGAATTTTTTTGTTTGCTTTCAAAATAATCCCGGCCGTATTCTTTAGCCCGTTTGTATTCCGCTTTAACTTCGTCTTCTTTTAAAACATTTATATCGAATATGGGTTTGCCGTGAAGTTCTTTTTCGGAATACCCGTAAAATTTTTGCGCCGCATTATTACTGTTAACTATTTTATTGGTTTCAATGTCAACCAACAACTTTATTGCATTATTATTCTTTAATATTCTGTCAAAAAATTTTTCTGTTTTTTTTATCTGGTCGGGTGTGGTTTTGCCGTTTGTATGTTTTGCAAATTCGTTTTTTATTATTTTTATTTCGTGGGCGGAAAATTTAAACATTTTCGGTTTCTTGTTATTATCAATAATTATTAATGGCAAAGATAATTAATAATTATGAATTACAAGTTATGAATGTTAAATTATTTTTGTTCTTTTATAATTGATATAAGCAAAAAGCTATCGGAATTTTTGATTTAAACAGAAAGTAATTTCTTGTAATTATTTTATTCTATTTCTATATTTGTAATCTGTATTTTTAAATAATGGCGAGGTAGCTCAGTTGGTTAGAGCAGTGGAATCATAATCCACGTGTCGGGGGTTCGAGTCCCTCCCTCGCTACAGTTTAGTTTTTAGGAGAATAATTAATGTATACGTTTTTAATTACAATTGAAATAATAATTTCGTTTTTACTTGTTATAGTAATTTTATTACAGTCAAGCAAAGGTGGCGGTATGGCCGGAATTACTGGGGGTGCCGCAGGCAATTTCGGAACAATGTTCGGTTCCAGAAGGACAGCTGATTTTTTAAGCAAATCCACTTGGTGGTTAGGCGGTACGCTTTTGGTTTTAGCTGTTGTAATAAATCTTTTCTTTTTGCCCGGACAAACAACAAGCGAGCAAAGAGAGAGTATTATTCAAAAGTCCGTTGAATCTCAAGCTCCAACTACACCGGCGCTTCCTGCCGTTCCAAGCGAAACAGAACAGGTTCCTTCGCAAACAACCGGAAATTCCGACACCAAATAATTTTTTTGATTAACAAAAAAGAACCTATCTTTTTCTAAGAAAAGGATAGGTTTTTTTGTATATTCACTTCCTTGATTTTTAAAATATGGAGAGAAAATGGCAAAAAAAACAAAAAAGGTTATTAAGGCATATAACAATATAGACTTCCTAAATTCTGCGGGAGCAAGAGAGTTAAGAATTTTGGCTGAGTTTGTTGAACCTAAATTACGTTTTGCAAAAAACAAAATTGTTGATACAATTGTTTTTTTCGGTTCCGCAAGATTATTATCTGAAAAAGATGCCAGGAAGAAACTTCGTGAGTTGCGTAAAGAAGAGAATAAAAATTCCCGTAAGTATAAAACCGAATTAGCTAAAGCGGAGCAAATGTTAAAAATGTCCCGCTACTACGAAGAAGCTGTGGAACTGTCTAAACGTTTAACGGAATGGTCCATGAAATTATCTAAAGAAGAAAAACGTTTTATCATTTGCAGCGGCGGCGGTCCGGGTATTATGGAAGCTGCAAATAAAGGAGCAAGATTAGCCGGCGGAGACTCTATCGGTTTAAACATTTCCATTCCGTTTGAGCAATTTAGTAACGATTATTTACGTCCTGAGTCAACATTTGAATTTCATTATTTTTTCATGAGAAAATTTTGGTTTATCTATCTTGCAAAAGCCTTAATTGTTTTCCCGGGCGGGTTTGGAACCATGGACGAGTTTATGGAAGTGCTAACTCTTATCCAAACCAAAAAGATAAAGAAAAATATGAAAGTAATTATTTATGATGAAGCATTTTGGAGAGAGATAATTAATTTTGATAAACTCGTGGAATTTGGTACAATAAGTAAAAAGGATTTAAAACTTTTTGATTTTTGTAATACAATTGATGACGCTTTTGAAAAAATTACAACGCACTTTACAAAATACTATTTAAAATAAAAAAACCCCTCAAATATTGAGGGGTTTGTAACTTTAGCGATCTCTGCGAGACTCTTTATACGCTCTTCTTTTCGCTTTAATGCGTTCCATCCTTTTTTCAATAGACGGTTTAATAAAATACTGACGTTTTTTGTATTCTTTCAAAACGCCGGATCTTTCATATTTTTTTTTGAAGCGTTTAAGAGCTCTGTCAATATTCTCATTTTCCGAGAGAATAATTCCAACCAAAGTTATCACCTACCTTTCAGTGGTTTTTTTATGAAATTGAAACTCAAATTTAAGCAATTTATTTAAAATTTAAAAATCATATATTTGCAGTTACATATCAAAATTTATTGTAAGGGAAAAGATGAAAATTATAGTAACCGGTGGTGTCGGCTATATTGGCAGTCATACAGTAATCCAGTTAATAGATGCAGGGTACGAAGTTGTTATTGTTGATAATTTAAGTAACAGTAAAATAGAAGCTCTAAATCGAGTGGAAAAAATTACAAATAAAAGAATAGCTTTTTATAAAGCGGATTTATTAAATAAAGAAAAACTTACCGAAATATTTATAAATGAAAATGTTGATGGCGTTATTCATTTTGCGGGATTAAAAGCTGTGGGTCAATCCGTTAAAATGCCTCTTTATTACTACAAAAACAATTTAATAGGAACTCTTAATTTGCTTGATATAATGCAAACAACAAATGTTAAAAATTTAGTGTTCAGTTCTTCAGCAACGGTATACGGAGATCCGCACAAAGTTCCTATTACGGAAGATTTCCCTCTTTCGGCTACAAATCCTTACGGCAGAACAAAATTAATGATTGAAGAGATTTTAAGAGACTTATATATATCCGATAAAAATTGGAACATTGCTATTTTGCGATATTTTAATCCTGTTGGAGCTCATCAATCCGGAACAATCGGAGAAGACCCTAACGGTATTCCTAATAATTTGATGCCCTTTATTACTCAAGTTGCTGTGGGCAAACGAGAATTTTTATCGGTTTTCGGGAATGATTATCCTACTGTTGACGGTACGGGAGTGCGGGATTATATCCATGTTGTGGATTTAGCCGACGGGCATTTGAAAGCTTTGGAAAAATTAAAAACAAATCCCGGATGTGTTGAATATAATTTGGGAACGGGGAAGGGTTATTCCGTTCTTGAGGTTGTTAAAGCATTTGAAAAAGTATCGGGTAAAAAAATACCTTATAAAATTGTAGAAAGGCGTTCCGGCGATATTGCGGCTTGTTACGCAAATCCCGAGGCCGCAAAGCAAGAACTGGGGTGGAAGGCTAAATACGGTATTGAAAAAATGTGTGAGGATGCTTGGCGTTGGCAATTGCAAAATCCAAACGGATATTCTGAATAATTTACACAAAACTCTCAAAATATTTTTTATTTAAAATGTTTCATATTTAATTTCTTAATTATATTCTTGAGTTTTTCATGTCGAAATAATAACTTGCATTCACTATAAATTTTTACTTTTTTAGATGCTTATAAAAAGATTTTTGATATTTTTTTTCCTCTCTTTTTCTTTCAACAACAAAGCGGATATGCTGAAAATAAGATAGCTTGTCCTAAAAGCATGTTTTACGGCAATACGGGGGGAATAAAAGGAGTTATTGTTGATGAACATGGTAAACCGCTTTTTTCTGCAAATGTAATTCTATTGGGTACAACCTACGGTGCGGCTACTAATTTTAAAGGTGAATACAGATTGGCAAATATTCCTCCCGGTAACTATAAGTTAAAAGTTTCTTATGTGGGATATAAAAAAATAGTTAAGAATATTGAAATTATAGCAAACAGATTTTTTAAGCTGGATTTCAAATTGGAACCGGAAGTATTTCAAGTGGGAGGAATAACCGTTACGGCAAAAGAAGATTTGCTTCCTACTCAAACTGCAACCAAAACTGATATCAGTTCCGGCGAGATTGAACATTATCAAGCTACAAATCTCGGTGATGTTTTGGACCTTGTTCCGGGAGTACAAAAATCGCAGAATCCGGGTATAAACAAAACAAGTCAAATAGCAATAAGAGGGGATGAAACGGACAGGCTCTCGGCTTTCGGTACAAAAGTAATTATTGACGGTGAACCCGTTTCAAATAATGCCAATATGCAGTTTGAAGCGTTAACAGGAGCAAAATTTGGTGTTAACAGTATGGGGGGCAGTGTTGATTTACGAACTATTCCTGCCGACAATTTGGAATCGGTGTCGGTTATTTCCGGTATGCCGTCGGTACGCTACGGCGATTTTTCCAACGGAATAATTGAACTGAAAACCAAAATGGGGGTTCATCCCCACAGAATAAAAATAAAACATAACCCTCGTACAACAGAAGCTAACTTGGGAGGCGGGTTTCCCATAGGAAGCAGTTCGTTAAGTTATAATCTTAATGCCGCCCGCAGTCAAAGAGATTTGCGTATAACCGGAGATGAATATACAAGGCTTACAGGACAGTTGGTTTATTCAACGCTTCATTCTTCTGTATGGAAAGCAAGTTATAAGTTAAAAGGACAAGCAATCCACGATGAAGAAGAGCCGAAAAACAGTCTTTTGCAAACCAATAATTATAATCGCGGTTATGGAATTGGATTTAATACCTGGGGAACTTGGAGACCTTTTAATGAGGTTTCCAAATTTACTTATAATGCCTATCTTAATTGGAAAAAGATTGATTCCCGAAAAAGCAAGTTGGTTGCAAATTATGTTATTACTCCCGAAGGCGATACTCTTGCCTCATATACGGGAGTGTTACATAACAAAGGAAACGAATGGACTTCCGGCGGAAGATTGGAGTGGCACAATGTTTTTTTTACCGGCGATTATATTCATAATTTCCTTGTTGGATTGGAAGGGGAATATGATAACAATACCGGCGAAGGTGTTGTCTTCGATACTCTTTTCAATTATTACGGGGTCGAATCAAAAAAACGCCCTTACAGTTTCGATGATGTTCCGGGGCAATTTCTTTTGTCTTTTTATGCCGAAGACAAGTTAACCGGTCATTTTTTATGCGATTTTTCTTTGATGTTCGGTTTCCGCTACGAAATGTATAGACCGTATGCTTTTAATATCGGCGGTTTATGGGGAGACGGGGATTTGGTTAAATCTCATCAGGGAACATTTTTTAATCCGCGTATAAGTTTGTTAATGTATCTTTCCAGCAAAAACCAATTACGAATTAACTTCGGCAGCAGTTCGAAATCTCCGGCAATGAGTACGTTATATCCTCCGGAAACAGTATTTAATTGGAGAAATCCTGCAACGGGAAATATTGAAACTTTTAGGTACAATACTTGGGTGCCGGATTTACAAGGTTATAAAACAACGCAATACGAAATTTCTTACGACCATAAGTTCTTTAATTCACTTGGTGTTTCGTTAACCGCTTATTATCGTTCTCGTAAAAATTCTCCCAAATCGCTTCCTCAGCCGGTTTTTAAAGAGATTAATGATAACGGAAAAATATATGCGCAGTATGTAGATAAATATTATCTTTCGCAAAATTTAGGTGAATATATAAGCAAAGGGCTTGAATTTACGCTACGTACCGCAAAAATAAAACCTCTTAATATGAATTTTAAAGTTACCGGAGCTTTTACTTATAATAAAACGCCGAGTACGGGATATTCATACAGCGTTGTTCCCGATACCTCGATAGGCCAATATCCGAATTATAAAGTGCATACTTCCGTGGGCGATACTTTAATTGGCTGGACATACCCTCAATCGGGGCAATGGAAAGACAAATTTCAGATTAATTACTATATAAAATATACTAACAAAACTTTAGGCTTGTGGGTTACTTTGCGTGCTGAACAATTGATTACCGATAGATATCAATTTTTTAACTTACAACCGGTTGATTATAATAAACTTTCCGATAATGCAAAAGAGGTGCGGGATTATTATGAAACCATAATAGTTAAACCCCCTAAGTGGCTCTTTAGCTTTAACGTTTCAAAATCATTATTCAAAGGTGCCGAGGTTTCGTTTTACGTAAACAATTTTATGGATGACCCGGCTATTTGGAGCAGATATCATGTCCCTTCCAAAATGACAATGGAAACAATAAGAAACCCAGAACTTTTTTACGGGCTGGAATTTAGTATGATACTCTAATTTAGAATAAATTATGAAACACGTTTTACTTTACATATCGGTTGTTGTTCTTTTCATCTCTTGTCAAGAAAAGCCGCCTACACAAGTTGACGGAAATGCTGAAATTAGAACATTGGCTTTATGGGATACCTCTTCGGTCGATTCCGTGCATCACTATATTCCTTTGGCAAATGCAAAAATGATTTTAACTTCCGAATACGGTGTTATGATTAATTACACAAATGCGGAAGGATATATGATTTTAAACGGAATACCTTCGGCAACTTATCAAATTTCCGCTCGAGGTGTTCATCCTGATGATTCGAATATATTAATTGTAGGTAATATTAAAAATGTGGAAATAAAAAGCGGGGTAGTTGTAACGGATACAATTATTGCCAAACCGGTTTCTTCCACCGGAATTGCCATTAACGAATTATATGTAGGCGGACCGGTAAATAATATTTATTTCTTTTACGATCAATTTATTGAATTATATAACAGTAGTGACGAAATAAAATATCTTGACGGAATGAATGTTTTCAGAGTTTCCGGTACCCGTGCCCTTTGTTCGGATTGGCATTCTCCGCAACTCGGTAATCCCGGTTCCGATTGGGGAGAAGACGGAACAATAGACGGTATAACCTATGCATTTAAATTCCCCGGAAAACCGGGAGGACACGAATATCCTTTCGCTCCGCATTCTTTTATTGTTTTGGCTCAAGATGCCGTTAATCATAAAGAAACGGTTCCTACCAGCATAGATTTAAGTAATGCCGACTGGGAATTCGTCAATCAATATTCTGCCGTAGACCTTGATAACCCGAATGTTCCAAATCTTATTAATATGTTGGAATGCAAAACTACGGAGTTTATGATTAGTTTGTCTGCGGATATTATTATTATTTCAACCGGGGAAGATTCCGTTTTGGTTGACGGAATTGATATTGATACGATTTTAGACGGTGTTGAGTATCAATCAAGCGGAACTAAAAAACTTACACTTGACGATAGAATTGATAAAGGATGGGTACAATCGGCTCCTAAATACAGCGGGCGTTCAATGGAAAGAAGAGAACCCGGTGTTGATACAAACGACGGAACACTTGACTGGAAAGTAAATCCTTATCCTACACCCGGGTACCAATTTAAATAATTATGATAAACGGAAAAGACAAAATATTGTATGCAAATAGAATGATTAAAACCAAAATCCTAATTGTCGGATTATTTTTGATTATTTCCTTCTCTATTTCCGGTAATATATATTCGCAACAAAGCAGACTTGATGCATTGGGAGGTTTGAGCTATTCAATTTTGGATATTGATTCCCAACTCGACCCATTTGTTTTGGGAGGAAATCCGGCTTGGATGGTCAACAGTCAAAAAGAACAACGGCTGGAGATAACCCCTTACGGCACTAACAGCAACGGAGATTATCATAGATATTTTGAGTCCGGTAATATTAGTAATTACGGCGTTAATTTTATGGGGTTAAAACCGCTTGGTAAAGGCGGTACATTTCGTGGTTATGCAGGATACAACTATCAAATCCAAAAAGAAAGAAATAAAGTTTTAACTTTAACTCCCTATACAGGCGAAGCTTATTTTTTTACCGACACAACTTCGGGGGATTTTGTCTACAGTGGCCCTACTTTTGAATTTATGCACAGTTTAGAGATTTTCGATAATTTTTATTTCGGGGCATCTGTCAATTATCAAATTCTTGACGGATTAAAAAAAGTTTACACGTATGCTCAAACACTATATAGAAATGTAAAAGGAAATGTAGGAATTGCCTATAGATTCGGCAATAAATTTTCAGTCGGATTAAATTACACAATACTCGATTCTCAAGAGAGAATTGAAGCAAGCGATGTTAATCTGTTTACGGTAATTACTTATTTATACAGAGGTGAAACGTACAGAGTGGAATTAAGAGGGTCTTCACAGGACTTTAAGTTAAAAAAGAAAGGGCAAATTTTTGGCGGACAAATTTTCATGAATCCTACAGAGAAATTGTTTGTAGGAATAAGTGCTAAATATTATCCTCATAATTCCTCAATTTTAATTCCACAAAGTTCAATTGTTGACCATGAAGACGGATATGCAAGTTTTGGGCAAACTGATATAAAACTACAAGGAAGATGGATTGAAAACAATTCATTGGTCTTCGGATTTACTGGAGGTTATAATTACAACAATTCTTGGACAAGAAATTCCAACAATAATTTACTTATTTGGGAATGGGATACATCCGATAAATTTTTAGGTGGTGGCGTTACGTTCGGTAATGTGGCACAAACCGGATATTTAGTTGGTGCTGAATATGAGTTACATAACATCAATGCCGATTCTTCAAAATATATTGATAACAAGGAATCTTCCCTTTCGGTTTTGAACCAAATAATAAGATTGGGAAGCGAGATTAAGATTTCTTCCGATGTTGTTTTACGGCTTGGATACAATTTGATTTTTAAAGAACACGATTTCCTTGCCGGCGGAAATGATGTAATGTGGAATAATATTTCCGTTGGTGCCGGAATTAATGTTTCGGATAATATGGAAATTGATATCGGTAGTTATTATTTTACAAATAATGTAAAAGATAAAGCCGATTCAATGAATGATATTGGTCTGAACGTTACATTAAGATTTAATAAATTTTAATAGGAGTTTAATTATGGTAAAAAAAATATTGTTTTTATTAATCGTTATATCAACAATCTCTTTATTGGGTAGGAATAAATGGAGAATGGTAACAGAAGCATCTTATTCCCCTTTACAAGGAGTCTTTTTCTTAAATGAAAACCTCGGCTGGGCAGTAGGTTCTTCAGGAACAATTCTTAAAACGGCAGACGGCGGAGAAACTTGGGAAAAAATAACTGAAGTCGATTCCGTTACGTCAACACTGTATAGTGTCTTTTTTGTTAATGAAAAACTAGGTTTTGCCGGTGGTGCCAAAGATATTTTTCTTAAAACAATCAATGGCGGCAAAACTTGGAAAAAAATTGCAGCTTCTTCAAATAGCGGAGATATTCGCAGTATTTATTTTGCCGATGAAAATACAGGTTGGATTTTAGCAGGAACAAGAGGTGGAGGTGAAATACTTTATACAACCGATGGTGCTGCAACTTGGACTGTTCAATTAACCGAGACAACAACTAATATTAAAGCAATGGCTTTCCATTCCAAAAATCATGGCGTTTGTGTTGGTGGTAAAAAAGGTAGATTTGTTTTTTATTATACAACCGACGGACAAAATTGGACAAAAGCCCCTAATCCTACCGGTGTGCCTTCGGTTTATACTCGTACGGATTTATACGCAGTTGCCATGGCAAGTGATAATGTTGCTTGTGCAACAGGCTGGGGGTCAAGGGCTGCGGGATTACAACCGAGTATAATATTACGCACTACAGACGGTGGTGCCAATTGGACTTACGAAACTCAAGCCGAGGAGAACCGGCTTTATATAAATATGTATGGCATGGCATTTAAAGATGAACTAACGGGAATTGCTGTCGGTGGTTCAACTTATAAAGGAACCGTTGCATATAAAACAACAGACGGTGGTAAAAATTGGAGTGAAATTTCTCTCCCTACGGGGTTTTCCGCAAAAGCAATAAGTTGGATAAATAATAAAGTTTGTGTTGTTGGTAGTGGAGGAAGTATAGTTATTTCCAATGATAACGGAAATAATTGGAAAGTGGTTACTCCTATTATTAATTCCACATTAAATGATATAGATATTTTACCGAACAATAGAGTTGTTGCTGGGGGATTTTACGGCGCTTTTATCTATTCGGATGAATATGGTAATAATTGGCAAAGTTCTTATGTTGCCGGTAATAATGTGTGCCCTACTGTTAAAGATATCTTTTTCTTGGATGAGAATATTGGTTATGCCGCACAATTATATAGAGTTGTTTCCAAAACAACCGATGGCGGTAAAACATGGACACAAATAATGAAAGATACAACAGAATCCAGAGTGGGAAATTACGGAGTTCAATTTATTAACGAAAACATTGGATTTGTTGTGGGTAAATATGGTAGCGATGTAAGTGCTTTTCATAAAACAACCGATGGCGGTAAAACCTGGACATCTCTAATCGGAGATGAAAATTTGGTAGATGAACTAAATTTACTTTGGTTCTTTGATGAAAAGAACGGAGTTGTTGCCGGAGACGGCGGAGCTTTGGCATATACCATGAACGGCGGTAAAACCTGGACTAAAGTTGTTCCTAATCATATCCCTTCTGCAAGTGTTGATTACTGCACTGTCGATTTTCTTGATAATAATTTAGGATTAATTGCCGGAAAGAAAACCCTTATTAAAACAACTGACGGTGGTAAAACATGGGAATATATTGCTGTCCCGGATTTACCAAAAGATATTAAAGGAGTAGGTATTGCTAACGAAACAACTTGGTATTTGAGTGGAAGTAAATTCCTTTTTTATACTGCAGATGCTGGAGCACATTGGGCAAATGTTTTAAACCTTGATGTTGTTACAGCTACTTCTATTTATGAGGTTGTTATTGATAGTAACGGGTATCCGTGGATTTCTTGCGGCAGTAGTGAAGTTTATACTTCCGCCCCGGAGTTGGTTGGAGTAGAAGAAGTTGATAATTCTATCCCCGAAAAATTTAAGTTGGAAGCTAATTATCCTAATCCTTTTAACCCGAGTACTGTAATAAAATATTCGCTCCCCGCATCTGTTTCAGGTAGTGTAACTCTTAAAGTTTATAATTTACTCGGACAAGAAGTTGCCACTTTGGTAAATCAATCTCAAAAAGCGGGTACGTATCATGTAAACTTTGATGCGTCAAAACTTTCATCCGGTATTTATATTTATACATTAAAAGCAGCCGGATTTTCTCAAAGTAAAAAAATGATGTTAATTAAATAATATTTAACAACTAAGGAGAAAAATAATGAAAAGATTATTAACGGTTTTATTGCTTACCGTAAGCACAATTGCTTTCGGGAAAGCTAAAGATTTTGATTCCATTATCCATCACGGGTCAAACAAAGCGGAATATGTCTATGATATTGCTGTTGATTCAGACGGCAATAAATACATTACCGGTAAATTTTATACAACATTGGATTTTGGTAACGGTGTTGTTATTACTCCCGTAAATAATTATGATGGTTATGTGGCTAAGTTTGATGTTGATGATAATATTGTTTGGGCACACTCTTTTGGAGGTAAGGTTTCCGACGAGGGAAATGCTTTGGCTATTGATAGAGATGGAAATGTTATTGTAGCCGGAGTCTTTTTTAATACAGTAGCTTTCGGTACCGATACTTTGCACAGCACAGGTAATTTTGATGTTGCCATTATGAAGTTTGATGCTAATGGAAATTATCTTTGGATGAAACAAGCATATTCTTATAGCGGCAAACAAGAAAAATGTAAAGGTCTTGCCGTTGATAATGATGGAAATTATGTGTTTACTCTTTATGGTGCCGATAATGCCACTGACACATTGCAATACGAAAATCTTAAAATTGCTTCTGTGGGTGAAAGGGATATGTTTGTTATTAAAACCGATTCCGACGGTAACCCTCTTTGGGGTGTTGTTGGCGGCGGTGCCGGAAATAATGAAGAACCCGGAGCCTTAATAATAGATAGAAACAATAATATTTATGTTACCGGTAAATATAAAAGTTCAACGGTTTCATTTGGCAGCAGATTTCAACTTGTAAATGGTGGAGGTTACGATATTTTCTTGGTGAAACTATCACCTGAGGGGAATTATCTCTTTGCTTCGGGAGCTTCGGGCCCCGGAGATGATATCGGTTATGCCATAGACCTTGTTAATGACAATGATGAAAATGATGGACCTGCCGGCAATATTCTTGATAACGATATTACCGAAAAATCCGAAGAACCGGGGGTTCTTGTTGCCGGAGCATTCTCCGACACTTTATTTTATAGCCCCAGAGAACCAAGTCTTATTTCCGCCGGTAAAAAAGATATGATTGTTCTTGGATGTGAGGGGAGTAAAGGTATCCCTGTATTGGCACTTACATTTGGCGGTCCGGAGGATGATGTGGCAAACGCCGTAAATTTAATTCGGGAATCGGACGGTGCCTGGTATTTATCCGGTTATTCAAGAGGGGATATGGTTTTCTCGTCGGGTACACTTGTAAACAAAGGCGGGCCAGATATGGTTGTAATCCGTATGTTTCAGGAAAATTTTGAGTGGGCACAAAATTACGGCGGTAATTCTTACGATTACATAAATGCATCTACCACTGACGGAAACGGAAGTATCTATTTCGGTGGTAATTTTAAGAGTTCTCCCGCAGATTTCCATCCTTATACTATGAATAGTAATGGCAGTTATGATATTTGGGTAGGTAAAATGCATGAACAAACTGCCAATGCAATTTTTGTTTGTGATTTACACCAACAAGCAGCCGAGGGAATCTTTAATCCTTTTACGGACTCGGTGTTTGTTATTGGTGATTTTCAAAAAGATGCCGGAGGCGATGCTAATTGGCAAATAGGACAATTTAAATTACAAGATACCGGAGATAATGATACTTCTTTTTATATGGTTATCCCTTTACCTGCGGATAGTGTTGGAAAAATTTATAATTACAAATTCGTAATGAATGATTCCGTGGAAGCAATTCCTAACAGAACTTTTGAGTTGGAATATCCTCGTTGCATTATGTTTGGTCACTTTGGTGAATCGCAGTCAGTTAATCCGCCGGTAGTAATAACCCCTCCCGCCGGAAGCGGTACAATTGTCGATCCGTATCAAATAACAACAATGGGTAATTTGGTTTGGTTGGCTCAAACGGATTCCGTATGGGACGACGGAGCATATTTTGTGCAAACGGCAGATATTGATGCTTCTGCTACCGATACAATGCATATCGGCGGTTTTAGCCCGGGTTGGAGTCCGATAGGAAACGTAACCACACCTTTTGTAGGTTATTATGATGGAAGAGGACACGTGATTAATGGTTTGGTTACGCATGGATACAATGCTAATGTAGGACTGTTCGGTGTTACAAGAGAGTTAATGATAAAAGATTTAGGTTTAACCGATGTTAACATGACAGCCGGGTCACGCTCCGGAGTAATGATAGGGCAGGCAAATGAGAATTTGGTTGTTGCCAATTGTTATGCTAACGGAAATTTGGAATTAAACGGAGCATATTGCGGAGGATTAATAGGAGCCATAATTAATTCGAAATTTCAAATAAAAGATTCACATACGGAGTTAAACGTATTAAATATTAGTTCCGGCGACGGAGTATATGCCGGTGGGTTTATCGGATATATAGAATTAACGGGGGATAATGATTATACCGGAGTAATAGAAAATTGTTTTGCTACCGGAAATGTATCATTAACTAATGCGGTAAGCGGCCATGGTTATGCCGGCGGGTTTATTGCCCGAACTCATGGCGATGAATTTCATACAAAATGGTCCACAATCCGAAATTGTTATTCAACCGGTAATGTAATCGGAGCAACAGGGTTTAACGGATATTCTCCTGCAGGTGGATTTATTGGTAATGTAGATTGGAGATATAAAGTGGAAAAATGTTGGAGTTCCGGAAATGTAACAAGCATGGGTAAAGATGCTGGAGGATTTATCGGGTATTTAAAATATGAAGCGGCCGTAGAAAATTGCTACAGCACGGGAAATGTTGTTCGTGTTGCGGGAAGTACACAGCCTAATTTCGGTGGTTTTATCGGTTCACAAAATGCTTGGGGCTCCTCGCCTATTTATTCGAGCACAGTACAAAAGTGCTATAGCATCGGTTCGGTAACCGGTGTGGATAAACCAGGTTACGGATTTTTCGGACATCAACATTCTGCATGTAAAGATACCTTGAATTACTGGGATATGAATGCCTCGGGGCAAGATAGTACGATAGGAAACGCAGAGGGGAAAACAACTACGGAAATGCAAACCGAAGCAACATTTGTAGGATGGGATTTTACAAATGTGTGGGAAATTACTCCCGGAAATTATCCTACTTTACGTCCATATGTAGCCGATACCGAAGCCCCGTCACCAAATCCTATGGCATTTGTAGTACGTCCGCATGCCAGTGGCGAAAATGAATTGACAATGATTGCGGTTAATGCAACAGATGCAAGCGGAAATATTTTGTATAAGTTTATATGTGTAAATGATGATTCGAAAAGTAGCGATTGGCAACAGTCTAATGAATATACGGCTGTAGGGTTGGAAGCTGATTCGGTTTATAGCTTTATGGTAATGGCTATGGATTTAAGTGGCAACATGACTGACCCGTCTGCAGAAGTAAGCGGAAGGACATTAGACGGCAAGTTCTATACAGAACATAACGGATTATGTGTAATGGAAGCCGAACGTGCACAAGTAAGTATTAATGCTGATTCAAGTGGTTTTGCTTCTCCGTTAGAAGCCCCGATGGCTTGGTACGAAGATACAAAAACCGGCAATTATGTGGGAACGGGTTATATGACTACTGATAACGGAGTGGCAGTAAGCGCTACTTGGGAAAAAGGAAGTGAATTATCCTGGAAAGTATATATAACCACAGCCGGAGAGTATTTTATGGCTGTACGAAAAATTTCCAAAACCGGTGATGACGAATCGGTATGGTTAGGAGTAGATAGTACAAAAATAGGAGGTAAAACCTTTAATCAAATATATCCGGAATTTGCTTGGAGAAGTAATGCTAACGAAATAAGCATTAATTTAACTGAAGGTATGCATACAATCCAAATACGCAGAAGTGAAGACGGATTTGAACTTGATAGGTTAATGATTGCTACCGATAAATCGGCATTACCGGCAGACGGGTCAAAAGAAGCAGGGCCTGCTGAAAGTGTAAGGGCGGATTCGGTAGTGTCTGTTGAAGATTTTGGGAAAGGTGCGTTGCCAACTCAATTCTCATTGTCTCAAAACTATCCTAATCCGTTTAACCCGACAACGGTAATAGAGTTTGCATTACCTAAACAAGCCGATGTGCAACTATCCGTTTACAATATTTTGGGAGAAAAAGTAATGGAATTGGTAAACGGAAAAATGTCTGCCGGATATCATTCCGTTAATTTCGATGCATCAAATCTTTCAAGCGGAATGTACATTTACAGAATTACAGCAGGTAGTTTTGTATCCGTTAAAAAAATGATGTTATTAAAATAAATTAACAAAAGAACATCTTGTTTTTTTGAAGTGCACATTTGTAGTGAACGCATAATATGCGTTCACTACTTTTTTTTGAAATAGAAAAAGAAGGAATTTTAATGAAAAATAAATTGCGACGTGTCATACAATTATCAATTATTGCAATGATTTTATATGCAATAATTCGTCCGTTATTAGATTCATCCTATCATCCCGATTTTGAAGCATATTGTCCTCTTGGCGGTATTAATGCATTAATGAGTAAGTTTAATCTCGGCAGTTCCTCGTGTCAAATGGGCGAAGTTCAAATGATGCTGGGAATTTCTTTAATTGTAGGTGCAATATTTTTCGGCAAACTTTTTTGCAGTTATATTTGCCCTATAGGTACTGTAATGGATTGGTTGGGCAAGATAGGTAAAAAGTTTAATTTACAATTTAATATTCCCGAATATATTGATCGTCCGTTGCGTTTATTGAAATATGCTCTTCTATTCTATACGGTTTATGTTACAATGAATACCAGCGAATTATTTTGTAAAGAATATGACCCTTATTTGGCAACGGTTACATTTTTTAAAAACGGTGATGTTGTTTGGTATTTTGCAATAATTACAATAGCGATAGTTATAATCGGTTCCGTTTTTTCCAAAATGTTTTGGTGTAAATATCTATGTCCGCTTGGTGCAATAGGAAATATTTTTTCTAATTTTTTAGTTGTTGTAATTGCAGCCGTTTTATATTTCGGGATAAATTATTTGGGAGCTGACTTGGGGTTGGTATGGCTACTCGGCGGTGTTGTAACATTAGCGGCATTAAGCGAAATTATTTTTAAACGAAGTTTCTTCTTCCCTCTTTTTAAAATTACCAGAAAAAAAGAAACATGTCCCGTATGTGTAAAATGTGATGATGATTGTCCTCAGGGAATTAAAGTTTCTACGTACGATGCCGTAAATCACGTGGATTGTACTTTATGTACCGATTGCGTTTACGCATGCCCCGTTAAACAAACTTTAACCGTAAATAAAACTCCCACAAAATACGGCAAATATATTGCACCCGCTGCTACAATAGTATTAATTGTTGCCGGACTTGTTGCCTCTACGTTTTACGAGTTTACAACCCTTTCGGAAAGATGGGGCGGTTTTGAAAAAATGAAAAATGTTGCCGTATTTCATAAAGAAGGATTAACTTCGGTTAAATGTTACGGAAGTGCTTCTTCTTTTAAAACACAAATAGAAAGAGTAAAAGGGATTGTGGGCTTGGATGCCTACGCCGCTTCGCATACTGTGGATATTTATTACAATCCGAATATAATTTCAAAATTGGAAGTTGAAAAAGCAATATTTACACCTACAAAACAACGACTAAGAACTCCCAAGGAAATAGACTCTTTGGCAATTATAGAGTTTGGGGTGGACCACTTTTTTGATAAAAACGATTTTACTAATATTGCGTATGCTTTAAGAAAAAATTCTGCGGTTTTCGGGTTTGAAACGGAATTCGGCGAACCGGTAAAAACCAAAATTTATTACGACGATAAGAAAATTTCCGGTGATGAAATTGTTGATTTAATTGAAGCCGACGAGGTAGAAATACCAATGCGTGACGGTTCCAAATTAAAACATGAAATAGAATTTGAAGTTAACGGAAACGGAAAATACCTCGGTAAAATTTCAATTTCTGATTATAACAAAAGAATGTTTCATGCCTACGATAAAAAATTCAACAGATACAGCAAACAAAATCCCGATAGTATCAGCGTGTTTATTTATCCTATGAAAGAGGCGGCAAACAGTTCTCTCTACAGAATGTTAGGTTATCTTACAAGTCATCTTTCAAATTGGAAAGGGATTATGCGTTTGAGAACCGAATATGACGAACAACCCAATGCTTACGTTTATTTTAACGCAGCCGTTACCCCTTTGGATACCGTAAAAACCGCATTAAGAGCAAAAAAACTTAAAGTCCATTTTAGAGGTGGAAAAATTAAAATGGTGGATAATCCTTTTAAATCCGAACCGGAAGGGATTGTGAAAAAAGCAACCGAAATTAAATAATCAGAGGCGGAAATGGAGAATGTGGTTGAAGTAAAAAATTTAACCCACTATTACGGAAATAAAAAAGTACACGAAAATCTAAACTTCAATATTAAGAACGGCAGTATTTTCGGATTGCTTGGTAAAAACGGAACAGGTAAAACTACAACTATTAATATCTTAAACGGATTTTTAAAACCTACTTCCGGAAAATGTTTAATTTTTGGTGAGGATTCCTATAGAATTTCTCCCAAAACAAAAGCGCGTATTGGTTTTTTAATTGAAGGGCATATTCAATATTCTTTTATGAATATTATTCAAATAGAAAAATATTATTCGAAATTCTATTCCAATTGGAAAAGAGATATTTATTATGAATTAATGTCCAAACTAAAAGTGCAGGAAAATCAAAAATTATCCAAAATGTCTTGCGGGCAACGTTCTCAGGTTGCTTTGGGCTTGCTTTTGGCACAAGACCCCGATTTACTTATTCTGGATGATTACTCTATGGGATTGGATGCAGGTTATCGCAGACTTTTCCTGGATTTTCTTAAAGAGTACGGGAAAGGCGAAAATAAAACCATTTTTATTACTTCCCACATTATTCAGGATTTAGACGGATTTTTGGACGATTGTGTGATTTTGGATTACAACGGTGTTGTACTTCAAATGCCTATTGAAGAGTTTAAAACAAAATTTAAAATGTATCGTTTTAATTCCGACCAACAAGAATTAATTTCTAAAGATAAAGTAATTAATAATTTTGAAATAATTAAAAATAAAATTACCGTTTATTCTTTTGAAGATGCTGATAAGGTTCAAAAACATCTTAGAGATAAAGGCATGGTTTTCAATAATTTCCAAAATATTCCTATGGACTTGGAAGATGCGTTTATCGGAATAACCGGAAAATATTAAGAAGAAGGTAAACATGTATAGAGCGTTGGCTTACAAAGAATGGTTAAAAATAAGATGGTTTACGGTAGGAGCCGTTGGAATAGAAATCTTGGCTCTCCTTTATATTTTTACAAATTTAAGGGCAATATTGGAGTTTAACAATGTAATTGCTGTTTGGTCGTCGATTGTTTATAAAAATTATATGTTTTTTAATTCCGTAAAATATTTACCCCTTGCAATAGGAATTACAATTTCCGTTGCGCAATACTTGCCCGAAGTGATAGATAAAAAATTAAAATTAACTTTACACCTTCCGTTGGAAGAGAGCAGAGTGCTCCTTTTTCTTAATTTGTTCGGAACAATGATTTTATCAGTTTTAAATTTATTGTTGGTTACTGTTTTGATTATAGGTACAAGTATGGTCTTTCCGGCGGAAATTGTATGGGCGGAATTTATTACACTTATTCCATGGGTCTTAGCCGGTTATTTGGGATACTTTTTTACTTCTTCAATCCTAATTGAACCGTCATGGCAACGAAAAACCGTTATGGCAATTGTAGGATTTTTTATGATTAATATTTACCTCGTTGATGCAATTTATGGTGCTTATATCGGAATAATTATCCCTTTGCTTATTATTACGTTGCTTTATAATTATTTGCATATGCTTCCCGGTTTCAGATTTAAGAGGGGGTTAAAATGATTTTTTCTGCTAAATTATCCAGGTATTTAATTGTTCTTTCTATTATTTTGGTCGCCTCAGTAATATTTCCGGAATTTTATTCGATGACATTCTCTCACTCCTTCTCTTCACCTCATGTTTATTACAGTCCCGTAAAAAAAATTTTTGTAAAAACCGTTTCTTATAAAAGAGAAATAAAAAGACTTGACTCCAAAGGAAATGAATATACACGGGAGGAATTTGAAAGATTAACACCGCTATTCAGTTACAGACAATTACTTTATCGCAACGAAATGCCCGATTCCATCGACGGTATTCCGATAGATATTAGCTTAATGAGATTAAATAATATTTTTATAACAATAAAACCGACGGATGTATATCGTTATACAATCCCTCTTAATCCCCTTATTGAATCGGAACCGGGAAGACCCGATTTACAAATGCCTGATGATTTTTTCAGAATTACTGATAAAATAGAATTTATTCAATGCTATTCCAACAAGGTAAAAGTTAAACTAAGTAAACTTTTTAACGATGCTTTGGTTAACTGCGGCTTTAATTTCCCTGCAAAAAAGTTTTTCGGAAATCCTTCCACCCGTAAACCTTTTGACGAAGGTTTTTTTATTGTTGATAATAACAATAATCTTTTTCATATGAAACGTGTAAAAAACAAACCTTATGTGAAAAAAGTAATTTTGCCTGAAGGCATTAAGATAGAGTTTATAAAAGTAATGGAAATGAACTTAAAGGAGTTTTACGGTATTGTAATTACAGAAGATAACAGGTTGTTTTTGCTTATGTATGATGGTTACAAATTTGTGGAACTTCCTTCAAAAGGATTCGACAGAAAAAAAATGAAGTTGGTTTTTATGGGTAACCAATTTTACAGAATTATAAGCTTTTTTGCAAAAAACAGTGTTGCCACTTTTGTTACCGATAGAAATTACAAGTTAATTGCCGAAAATATGGAAAAGTGGAAAACAGACGAAGATTTTACCGTGGGGAAAATTGCGGATTTTATCTTTCCGTTTAAACTTGAATTTACTGATGTTTATAATAAATATGTAAATTTCAATTTTACCTTTTCCAATTCGTCTTTTTGGATAATAAATCTTTTATTCCTTTTTCTTCTGCTTTTCTATTTTAAAAGAAAACGTAAAAATTTTACGGTCTCTCAAAGTGTGGATCTAATAATTGTTTTATTAACGGGATTTTACGGATTTATAGCTGTTTTATTAATTAAAGATGATGATTAATAATCAAAGAAATTGAAACTTAATATGTTATTGATATAAATTGTTTTATTTTGGAAAGGGCTTGTAAAATTTTTTGCTGAAGTAAAAAGTGTAAAAAACAAAAAAAAAATATATTGTATATTTGCTAAGTTAAAAAAATAATTTCAGAATAATCGAATGAAAAAAATTAAACCTACTTTAGTTGTATTGGCCGCGGGCTTAGGTTCACGTTACGGTAGCTTAAAACAAATTGACAGAATAGGACCTTCCGGCGAAAGAATAATAGATTATTCCGTTTACGATGCCGTAAAAGCCGGATTCGGAAAAATAGTTTATATTATCCGCAAAAGTTTTAAAGATGAATTTATAAAAGTTATTTTAAATGATCTCCCTCCGGAAATTGAAACCGAACTTGTTTGTCAAGAACTTGATGCAATTCCTCCCGGAATATCGTACTCAAAAGAGAGAGTAAAACCGTGGGGTACGGGGCACGCTTTAATGGTTGCCTCTTCGGTTATTGATAAGCCCTTTGCCGTTGTTAATGCAGATGATTTTTACGGGGCGGAAGCGTTTGAAATTGTTGCCGATTTTCTAACTTCCGATAAACCGGAAAACGAATACGGGTTAGTAGGATATAAAATGAAAAACACTTTGTCGGAGTATGGTTCCGTATCTCGCGGTATTTGTGAAACAGATAAAGATAATTATTTAACATCAATTGTTGAACGTACCGAAATTAAAATTTCCAATGGTGAAATTTTATTCAAAGATGAGAATGAACAATGGCAAAAGCTCACAGGTAACGAAACCGTTTCGATGAACATGTTTGCGTTTAATACTTCTGTGTTTGATGCTTTTGAAAAATATTTTAAAGAATTTATCAATGAGAATAAAGAGAATTTTAAAGCGGAATTTTATATGCCTATGGTGGTGGATAAATTAATAAAGACGGGACAAGCAAAAGTGAAGGTGTTGGAATGTGCTGCAAATTGGTTCGGCCTTACTTATCCTGAAGATAAACCCATTGCACGCAAAAAGATAAAAAAACTTGTGGAAGAAGGAAAATATCCATCCGAATTATGGACTTAATGAGTAATAATTATGATAAAAAAATTGATAGAAAATTTTAAAATTTACGGCGATTTAATTGAAACAAAACCTTTTGGAAACGGAAATATTAACGAAACTTTTTTACTCAAATATAATCAAGCGGGAACGGAAGTAAAATATATATTAAGAAAAATAAATAAATATGTTTTCAAAAATCCCGAAATAGTTATTAATAATACTATTCAAGTAATTAACCATATTTCTAATAAACTGCAAAAAGAAGGTGAAAAAGAAATTTCCAATTATGTTATGAAATTGGTGGAAAATAAAAACGGTTCTTTTTATCAAGTGGATAAAAACGGAGATTATTGGACTGTTTTTCTTTTTATCAATAATGCTTATACGGTAAGCTATGTTGAAACAAAAGAGCAAGCATACCAGGCGGCAAAAGCTTTCGGGAAATTTCAACGGTATTTAATAGATGTAAATTTGAATGAATACAAGGAAACAATCCCTAATTTCCATAATCTTTCCGGAAGATTATCAACATTCGATTCCATATTGGAGCATGACCCCGTTGGCAGAGTTGTTAAAGCAAAAAAGGAAATAGAAATTGCAAATAACTTCCGATATGTTTCCGAAAAAATAACGGAAATGATGAAAAACAACAAAATCCCTATCAGAATTACACATAACGACACAAAAATTGATAACGTAATGCTTAATAAAAAAACTAATGCGGGACAATGTGTAATAGACTTAGATACCGTTATGCCGGGGATTGTGCTAAATGATTTCGGTGATATGGTGCGGACTTCAACAAGTCCTGTTGCCGAGGATGAAAAGGATGCTTCCAAAGTTACAATGAGAATGAATGTTTTTGAAGGGCTTGCCAAGGGATATATGGAAGAATTATCAGGGTGCCTTTCCGAAATTGAAATAGACAATTTGGTTTATGGTGCTATGGTTATTGTTTATGAACAATTAATCCGCTTCCTTTCCGATTATATAAATGGTGATAAATACTATATTACAAAATATGATGAGCATAATTTAGTGAGAACACGAACTCAAATAGCATTGCTTAAAAGTATTATAAATCAAAAAACGGAAATGGAAAAAATTATTTCCGACTTAAAATAAAGAAATAAAAATTTTTTATTTCTACCTTGTAATTTTTTTTGCTTTTTCTTAATTTTTATACGAATCATTAATGTCCGTTTTGCTACTAAAGAGATACAATAAAAATTGGAGCAAACATGAGAACATTTCTATTTATTTCGACTTTGTTGCTAAGTATGGCAACAATACTATCTGCAAATACAAGCCCTACTGTTTCCAATGTTTCATTTACTTCCAACGGCACACAAATTACGGTTACTTATGATGTTACCGATGCGGAAGAAGATACTGTAACAATCAGAATGAAAGTTTCTACCGATAGTGGTATTACCTGGAATTATAATTACGGAACGGCTACCGGCGATATAGGTGAAAAAATTCCTACGGGAACCGGAAAAACCATTACCTTTGATTTTACCGGAGATTCTTCCACCGTTAAAATAAAAATAATCGCTTATGATGAAGCTGCCGGAGGAACAGATTGCGGAAAAGTTTACGATAGCTCTGGTCCACACGAAGACGGCGATGATAATTATTACTATGCAACCATTGTAATAGGCGATAAATGTTGGATAAGGGACAATATTAACACCGGAACACGTGTTGATGCAAATGGACAAGAAACGAGCGGGTCATCGGCAAAAGAGAAATATTGTTACAAAGATTCTTCTAGTTATTGCAATACATACGGCGGGCTTTATATTTGGGAAAAAGCAAAAATTGCTTGTCCGGACGGTTGGCGTTTACCTACAAAACAAGAATATCAAGAATTGCTTGATTATGCGCGAAACAGCGGAAACGAGTTAAAGCGAAGCGGTAGCCATGGCGGGACGGACGTTAGCGGTTTTGACGGTCTTCTTGGTGGTTACCACGGACATGGTTCGAACGTTGACGAATATAATTATGTTGAGGACGCCGGTTACTTTTGGACAATTACGGAAAATCCCGACGATAATACCGAAGCCACAGTTTTTAAACTTCATGATGGCGATAATACGGAG
>CAZTYP010000040.1:0-17166 GCA_964617555.1 uncultured Melioribacteraceae bacterium
AAAATCTAAAAAGAAAAAATAAATTGTTTATGGAACCGGATCATGTCCGCTTCCTCCCCAAGGGTTACAACTTGCAATACGTTTAACGCTAAGCCAACCACCCTTGAAAACACCATGTTTTTGTAATGCCTCTACAGTGTAATGCGAGCAAGTGGGGGTATAACGGCACGATGAAGGAAAGAGGGGAGAGATAAAAATTTGATATCCTTTTACCAATATTATGAAAGGCCATGCTAATATTTTAAATAATTTTTTCATAAACTAATCAAAAGCATATTTAAACATAATTATCTAATATGTAAATATACTATTAAAGCGGGATAATATAAAATATAGTAGTCTCCGCAAAAATGAATTGCGGAGCTAAAACTTCTTTGAAAATCAACGAGTAAAGCAAAAAGAATTACAAATGAAGGATTATTAAACGACAAAGACGTTAATAATTATTACTTATTTTACTACTTCAACATCTTGTGCTTGAGGTCCTTTTTGACCTTCGCCAACAACAAATGTTACTTTTTGTCCTTCTTCAAGTGTTCTGAATCCGTCTGCATTAATGGATTTGAAGTGAACAAAAACATCATCACCGTCTTCTTGAGTGATGAAACCATAACCTTTTGAACTGTTAAACCACTTAACGGTTCCTTCTTTGCGATCTGACATAAAAACATCCAGTTTAAATAAAAAAAAATCTTACCGTTTATAAATGCAACCAAGCAAAATTAACAACGTTGCGGAGAGGGCGGGATTCGAACCCGCGGTACCCTGTTAAGAGTACGACGGTTTAGCAAACCGTTGGTTTCAGCCACTCACCCACCTCTCCGGATGCTTAGCTAACATTTAAAATCAGTAAGAACTTCCAAAGATATAAATATTTTTTATAAGAATAAATAGTTAATGATAATTTTTTTTAATATTACATTATTTCTATGTTTTTCGGGATAATACAATACCTGATATTATTTAATAAAATAACCTGCTACGTACCATTTGTTATCTTTTTCTTTCATTAAAGTTACTGTTTCCGTTGCATGGGCTTTTTTCTCGAATTTTGTTTTGTATTTTAAGACAACATAATCGCCGTCAATTACGCCCGGAAGAGAATTTCTGTATTTAGATAGAGTCAGTTCTCTTTTTTTTATTTTGCCGAATGGAGCAAGAATTTTTGCTAATGTTTTTTCCCAAGGTGTTTTTGCTATGGCGTTTTGAAGATGTTTTGCCGCAGTATCCCAAGTTTTACCGTATTCTCCGGCATCAATCAAGGCAAGCCAGGTTTCCGCTTCGGTTACTGCCGATTGAATATTTTTCGTAGTATCTTGCTGTGCGTATGTGGTAGCAGATAAAATTATAATGGACAAAAAAATAATAATTGTCTGTTTCATTTTTACTCCGTTTGGTTTATATTAATTTTATATCGTTCAAAAATGGGAGTTTATTACGAATTCTCGATACTTCGTCGATATTAATTTCAACTGTAAGTATTTCGTTTTTAGATGATTGAGCAAGTACGTTACCGAAAGGTGAAACTACGGCACTATGCCCAGAATATTTTAAAAACGGGTCGTTACCTGTTCTGTTTACCCCAATCATGTAGCTTTGGTTTTCTATTGCCCTTGCACGCAATAAAACATCCCAATGAAATAATCGGTCGTCAGGCCAATTTGCAATGTTTATTAATATATCGGTGCGTTGTTTTGCGTAAAGTCGGTAAAGTTCGGGAAAACGTAAATCGTAGCAGATTGAAAGTCCGAAAGAAATTTTATCTATTTGTGTTATGCATGGTTGGTTACCCGAGCGGAAAAATTTTTCTTCTC
Organism: uncultured Melioribacteraceae bacterium; assembly: GCA_964617555.1. Classification (GTDB taxonomy): domain Bacteria; phylum Bacteroidota; class Ignavibacteria; order Ignavibacteriales; family Melioribacteraceae; genus 1-14-2-50-31-20. The sequence goes on from CAZTYP010000040.1 coordinate 1,815, forward strand.
GGGTATAGCTGAAAGGATGTATTTTGCGGTATCTTATTCTTACCAATCCGCGTTCGTCAAAATGGATAAGTGAATTATAAATTGTTTTTTCGTCCCGTTCTATTATGCCGGCAAAAATGTGTTTTCGTAATTTTTTTGCCAGTTGCATAAAATAGATGAAAGATACACCGTCTAATTCTTCCGCAAAATCTTTTGAGTGCATTGTAAAACCTGTTAAAGACATTTCGGGAAATATAAGTAGAGAAATATTCTTCAAATCGGTTTGTTCAATCATTTTATTGATAAGTTCAATACTTTCCGTTGGTTTTTCCCATACGGGGGAGTATTGAACTAGTCCGATTCCGAGTTTTTTCATAGATTATTCAGATAAATTTAAATCTTAGTTTTAAGTAATAAGTCTTAAAAAAATAGATTTTATAATCAAAAAAATTAAAAGTTGAGGCGATATTATGATTTTCATCATTGTACCTTAATTTATTATTTGCCGAACCTAAAAATAAGACCGACAGAGATATCGGATTGTAAAAGTGCTGTTCCGCTTGTCATGAAAAAACCTGTACCGCCGGAGCCCACATAAAAACTTCCTCCGTTAAAAAAGAAAGGGACTTTTAATCTTCCTTCCAAACGGAAACCGAAATTTTGAGTAACAAAATATTTTACACCCCCGCCAAAAGTAACGGCAAATCTGTAATCATCACCGTAAATTGCGGAAACGGGGGCAAAGCGTGCTACGCCACCCGTAAAAACGGCAAAGGTAGATGCTTTCCGGGAGATAGGATAATTATATAATGCTCCAAGTTGGTAATATTCCAAAAACATATCAAAAAGGTTATATTCCGGTTGAAATTCTCCGGTCGGTTTAAAAGTTGCTTTTGTATCCAAACGGTCGTAGGAAAGTTCCAGAAAAAGTCCGTTTCGTCTATCCAATTCAAAGTTGAAAATTACACCGTAATTCGGATTGTTTTTTATATTCATTGAGCCTTCTACAAAATTTAGTTTGCCGGCAAACATATAACCTGCATACGGAGAAACTTCCACGCGTTGTCCCATACTAACAATGGGGGAAAGTATCAGTAAAAAAGATAAGAATATAATAGTTTTTTTTTCATTTAATTGTTTCATGATTTTTCCGTTGTTATATTTACGGTTCAAATATAATAATTTAAGCAATTTGTAACAGATAAAAACATAAATAATTTGTCGCCTACTTAAGTATCTTAAAAAATCCTCGTTTTTAATGAATTTATGCTTGGGAGTAATAAATTATTTTTACCGCTATCAAAAAATTATAATTAAAATGAAATTTAATAATTATATATAGAAGGAAAAAATGGGAAAAACTAAAACATCCGAGAGTAAAAAGGAAAAACTCATTTCAAATGTTGAAGATTATTATCTGATGAAATCAGGTAAAAAACTTCAATATAAACCAACCGAAAAGATACCTGTAATTCAAGTGGATAATTTCCCTGAATTGGGTAAGTTAACAGCATTAAGGTTTGTTGAATGGTTGCAAAACAATCCTAACGGCGTGGTTTCTCTCCCAACTGGGAAAACCCCGGAGCATTTTATTAAATGGGTTTCCAGAATTATTAATGAATGGGATTCCGAATTTGTGCAAAATATTTTACGTGAAGTAGGAATTGATGTAACTAAAAAACCGTCTTTAAGTGGAATTACATTTGTACAAATTGATGAGTTTTATCCGATAAATTCTGCACAACACAATAGTTTTTATTATTACATCAATAAATATTACTTTAAAAATCTCGGTTTTGATAAATCTAAAGCTTTAATGATGAATATCAACGAAATTCCTACAGCCGACGGGCTCCCTCTCGATATTATCTTTCCGGAAAACAAAGTTGATTTATCTTTGCGAACACGTTGGGCAAGTAATCGTTTGGAACGTTTACAAAAAAGAACAATTGAACTTGTTGACGAGTTTTGTACAAACTATGAAAAGAAAATAAGGGATTTAGGAGGAATCGGATTTTTCCTTGGCGGTATTGGTCCGGACGGGCATATCGGCTTTAATGTACAAGGAAGCGATCATTTTTCCACAACACGATTAATTCCCACAAATTACGAAACACAAGCCGCAGCTTCTACGGATTTAGGTGGAATTGAAATTGCTAAAAATCGTTTGGTAATTACAATCGGATTGGATACAATTACTTACAACAAAGATGCAACGGCAATTATTATTGCGGCCGGCGAAGCCAAATCCAACATTGTGAGGGATTCAATTCAAAATGCCCCGACAAATAAATACCCTGCAACCGTTTTACAAAAACTTAAAAATGCACGTTTTTACTTAACAAACGGTGCGGCTTTACGTTTAATGGAAAGACGTTATGTTGATTTGTTGGCAGAAGAACCTTTGAGCGAAACCTCAATTGAACGAGGTATTTTTAACCTTGTTGTTGAAAAACAAAAACCTATTACAATGCTTACCAAAGAAGATTATCAATCCGATAAAATTGCTTCTTTGATTTTGAAAAAAACGAAAAAATCTCCTAAAGAGTTAGGTGAAACAATCAAGAAAAATCTTTTGAAAAGATTTGAAAAGGGATTACGTCAAGTTGAAGGCGAAACAATTTTACATACTGCTCCTCATCACGATGATATTATGTTGGGATATTTACCGTACATAAATCATTTGGTACGTACTCCGCTTAATAATCATCATTTTGCTTACTTAACAAGCGGGTTTACGGCTGTAACAAACCAATATATGCTAGGTTTATTCCAAGATTTATTGGAGAATTTACGTTATGAATCGTTTACTAAAAAATTCAGCGACGGGTATTTTGACCCCTCGAATATGGAAGGGAAAAACAGAGATGTTGCTTGTTATTTGGACGGAGTTGCGGCACATTCTCAATTTATTAAAAAGGAAGCTGTTTCCAGAAGATTACTTCGTAATATGATTGAGATTTACGAGGAAGATAATCCCGTATATTTAACCGACAGAGTAAAAGAATTGATAAATTATTTTGAAACGCAATATCCCGGTAAAAAAGATATCCAACATGTTCAAAAATTAAAAGGAATGATGAGAGAATGGGAAGTGGAAGTTCTTTGGGGATATTACGGTTTTTCGGTGGAGGATGTTTCACACTTGCGTTTGGGATTTTATCAAGGCGATATTTTTACCGAAAACCCTGAAATGGGACGTGATGTAATTCCTGTCGTGGAATTATTGAAAAAGATAAAACCTTCTGTTGTTACCGTTGCGTTAGACCCCGAAGGAAGCGGACCCGATACTCATTATAAAGTATTGCAAGCCGTTTCCGAAGCATTAAAGATTTACGAAAAAGAGACCGGTAATTCCAACATAAAAGTTTGGGGATACAGAAACGTCTGGTTCCGTTTTCATCCTGCCGAAGCAAATATATATATTCCTGTAAGTTTAAGTTCTTTTGCAATTACCGAAAACGCTTTTATGAAAAGTTTCGGCTCGCAAAGCAATGCCAGTTTCCCGAGTTGGGAATATGACGGACCTTTCCACCGGCTTGCACAACGCATACAAGTTGACCAATATAATATTGTTAGAACAACACTTGGTGCGGAATATTTTTTAAATCACGATTTCAGAAGAGTTAAAGCAGCCAAAGGTATGTTATTCCTTAAAGAACTTACTTTGGAAGAATTTTACAAACATTCTATCGAATTGAAAAAACTTACTGAAAATATTTAATTTTACTATATTAATTTCGGTTTTCTGTAAACGGCTTTCTGTTTTGAGAGCCGTTCTTTTTTTTGAATCTTTTTTGAAAATGAATCATCATACCGAAAACAATTTGAAATTTTAATTAAAAAAGGAAATAAAAATGAGTGAAATGTTAACTAAAGCAGACTTTTTAACAAAAGTCTTTGATTACGAAAACAATAAGGAATGGAAATACCAAGGCGAGGTTCCTGCACTAATAGATTTTTATGCGGATTGGTGTCAACCTTGTAAAATGGTTGCCCCGATTTTGGAAGAATTGGAACAAGAATACAACGGTAAAATTAAAGTATTTAAAATTGATACCGAAGCCGAACAAGAATTAGCCGCCATTTTCGGAATCAGATCTATTCCTTCGTTATTATTCATTCCTAAAGAAGGGAAACCACAAATGGCAGTCGGTGCATTACCAAAACAGCAATTAAAAGAAGCTATTGAAAGTGTTTTGTTTGCTGTTGATACAAAAGCGTAATTTTACTACATTTACAAGTTAAATATAAATTAAGGAACTGATTGTGAGAACGGTCAGTTTCTGCTTTTAAAGTACAAGTTTTTTTAGTACTCGGTTTAATTATTACAAGGGAGTTCAACTTGAAAATTACAAAGCAATTTACAAATCGCGAAAGCCAAAGTTTAGACAGATACCTTCAAGAGATAGGAAAAGTTGATTTAATTACAGCCGACGAAGAAATAAGATTGGCAAAAAAAATTAGAGAAGGAGATCAGCAAGCTCTTGAAAAACTAACCAAAGCTAACTTGCGATTTGTTGTTTCCGTTGCAAAACAATTTCAAAATAAGGGGCTGCCCCTTAGTGATTTAATAAATGAAGGTAATATCGGGTTAATTAAAGCCGCTAAAAAATTTGACGAAACACGCGGGTTTAAATTTATTTCGTATGCCGTTTGGTGGATTAAACAATCCATTATGCAAGCTATTGCAGACCAATCGCGAATGGTACGATTACCGTTAAACAGAGTGGGAGCTTTAACAAAAATTTCCAAAGTTGCCTCGGCTTTAGAACAAGAATACGAACGCGCACCTTCAACCGAAGAAATTGCCAAAGAACTTGAAATGGATGTTAATGATGTTGCTTATGCTCTTAAAGTTTCTGGCCGCCATGTTTCGGTAGATGCTCCATTTTCGCAAAGTGATAACGATAAAAGCAGTCTGTTAGATGTAATTTCGAACAACGAGCAACCTGATCCCGATTATGAGTTAATGACAAATTCTTTGAAAAATGATATAGAAAGCTCTCTTTCAACTTTGACGGAAAGAGAAGCGGAGGTTATTCGACTTTACTTTGGAATTAATAGCGAATATTCCGCAACATTAGAAGAAATTGGCGAAATGTTAAATCTTACTCGAGAAAGAGTTCGCCAAATCAAAGAAAAAGCCCTCGGCAGATTGCGCCATTCCTCAAGAAGTAAAAATCTGAAAGTCTATTTGGGATAAAATTTAACAATAAAAATCAAAGCGATTGAAAATTTTCAGTCGCTTTTTTTTTATTTAAAATCACAATTACAATAATTTACAAACTAAAAACTCACAAGGTTATTTGCAACATAATAATAACCTTTGAATAGATTTAGATAATTATTATTTTTACTTACTCTATCAATAAAAATGATTTTGTTATGAAAAAATTACTTTTGATTTTTATTTTGTTAACATCATTCCAACTATTTGCTCAGGAAAAAAAAATGGAATTAATTGAAAAAACTATTTCCGAAGTAAAAACAAAACACGCTCCGGATAAACGTGTTGCACTCTTTAATGTTGAGGTAAACATAGAAGCCGATAAGATTGTTTTGAAAGGGGAAACAACGGAACCGGAAGCCAAAACGGAATTGTTGAACATACTTAAAAAAAATAATTTAACTGTTACGGATAACATTGAACTGCTCCCTGCAGCTAATGTTGCTGACAAACATATTGCCTTAGTTAACAATTCCGTCGCAAATATCAGAAGCAACCCGCGTCATTCGGCAGAGTTGGCAACACAAGCACTTTTAGGAACTCCGTTAAAAGTTTTCAAAGAGGAAGAGGGATTTTATTTGGTGCAAACCCCTGATAAATATATTTCGTGGGTTGATGCCGACGGTATTTTCAGGATAACAAAAGACGAATATGATGCTTGGGTAAATTCAAATAAAATTATTTATACCAAAGAATACGGGTTTTCTTACACCAAACCGGACGATGATGCGGAAAGAGTTTCCGATTTGGTAATAGGTGATATCTTGCTTCAAATAGGGGAAGATGACGATTATGTAAAAGTCCGTTATCCCGACGGCAGAGAAGCTTATGTGGAAAAAGATGAATCGGAAGATTTTAATACTTGGCTTGCCAATGCATACCCTACCAAGAATAATATAATTGAAACAGCAAAATTGTTTATGGGAAATCCGTATTTATGGGGAGGAACTTCCGCCAAAGGACTTGATTGCAGCGGGTTTTCCAAAACCGTATATTTTTTAAATGGCGTTTTATTGGATAGAGATGCTTCGCAACAAGTAAAGAAAGGTATTCCGGTAGATACAGAAAACGGATTTGAGAATTTGGAAAAAGGGGATTTGCTGTTTTTCGGTGTAAAATCCGAAGACGGCAAAAAGGAAAGAATTACTCACGTGGGAATATATATTGAAAATTTGGAATTTATACACGAATCCGGCAGAGTAAAATATAACAGTTTCGATAAAAGTGCACCTAATTTCAGTCCCTTCAGATTAAAAGGATTCAGCAAAGCACGAAGAATTATCTCTTCTGTAGGGAAAAATGGTATTGAACTTATCAAAAACAACAAATTCTATAACGGAGGCCTAAAATGAAACAGAATAGAAGGAATTTTCTTAAAACAACCGGAGTAATTAGTGGTGCCGCTTTAACATCGGGACTTTTTTCAAATACATTTGCAAAAAATTTTAACATAATATCGGGTAAAAATAAAAAGATGAAATTTACATTTAAACCTTACACATTGGAACTAAAACACGTTTTTACAATTGCAACAAGTTCGCGTTCAACAACCCCCGTAATGCTTACTCAAATTGAGTACGACGGAATTACCGGTTACGGCGAAGCATCTATGCCGCCGTATTTGGGCGAATCGCATGAAACGGCAACAAAATTTTTGTCCAAAGTCGATTTATCGCAATTTAACGATCCTTTTCAAATGGAAGATATCTTGGAATATGTTGACGGCATTGAAGAGAAAAATCCTGCCGCAAAAGCTTCGGTTGATATTGCTTTGCATGATTTGGTAGGAAAACTTATTGGGCAACCGTGGTACAGAGTTTGGGGATTTGATAAATCTAAAACGCCCAATACATCTTTTACAATAGGAATTGACACGCCCGAAGTTGTTAAACAAAAAGTTAAAGAAGCCGCACCTTATAAGATATTGAAAGTTAAACTTGGCAGAGATACCGATAAAGAGATGATAGAAACAATCCGCTCGGTTACGGATAAGCCGATAGTTGTTGATGTTAACCAAGGTTGGAAAGATAAACACTTTGCACTCGATATGATTAACTGGCTTGCTGAACGCAATGTTAAATTTGTTGAACAACCGATGCCTAAAACACAAATTGACGATATGGCATGGCTGACTGAAAATTCACCACTTCCCACTTTTGCCGATGAGGCATTACAACGCATTCCCGATGTAATAAAAGCTCACGGAGTTTATTCGGGAATTAACATTAAATTGATGAAATGTACCGGTCTACGCGAAGCGCACAAAATGCTTAACCTTGCCAAATCTTTGGATATGCAAGTTATGTTGGGTTGTATGACAGAAACATCGTGTGCAATTTCCGCAATGTCACAATTGGCTCCGGAAGCACAATGGACGGACTTGGACGGTAATTTGTTAATAAGCAACGATCCGTTTGAAGGGATGAAAATTATTGACGGAAAAGTAACACTTACCGATGCCCCCGGTATAGGGCTTACGAAAGTAAAACCATATTAAGTTAAACATTAATTGTAAACTTCCAATTAAGATGATGAATGTTGAATTATGAGTGAGTATGCTGATTTTGCGTGCCTTTATTGTTGTTGTAATTATTCGTAAAAAAACAACGATAATTATTACCGGCATCATTCATAATTCAATATTCACAATTCATAATTATTTAATATATTTGCATTCCCAATTTATTTTGCCGTTATGATTTTGGATTTGAAACAAATTATTAATTTAGGATTTTATGAGCTATATCAAAGAGATCAAAAAAAGAAAAACATTTGCCATTATAAGTCATCCCGATGCAGGTAAAACAACTCTTACCGAAAAACTTCTTCTTTTTAGTGGAGCAATTCAAATAGCCGGAGCAGTTAAATCCAACAAAATTCGTAAAACGGCAACTTCCGATTTTTTAGAAATTGAAAAACAACGTGGAATTTCAGTTGCCTCATCCGTCCTTTCTTTTAATTATAAGGGGTATAAAATTAATTTATTGGATACACCCGGGCACAAAGATTTTGCGGAAGATACCTATCGAACATTAACAGCTGTGGATAGTGTTATTCTTGTTATTGATTGCGTTAAAGGGGTTGAGGAACAAACCGAGAAATTAATGAATGTTTGCAGAATGCGTAATACTCCCGTAATAATTTTAATAAACAAGTTGGATAGGGAAGGACGCGAACCTTTTGAACTGCTTGACGAAATAGAAGAAAAACTTTCAATAAAAGTAAGACCTCTTACATATCCCTTTGGAATGGGCGTAAGTTTCAGAGGGGTTTACAATATAAGGGAAAATTCTTTTAATTTTTACAAGGCTGATAAACAAGTTGTTGTTGATGATGTGAAATCTTTTAGCGGGCTAGACGACCCTGAACTGTTTAAAACCTTCGGAGGAGATGCCGTAAAGTTGAAAGAAGATATTGAATTGGTTGACGGCATTTACGAAAAATTTTCGACAAAAGAATATCTTGCTGGCAACCTTGCTCCCGTTTTTTTCGGGAGTGCGTTAAACAATTTCGGTATTAAAGAGATGTTGGATACTTTTGTCGAAATTGCTCCGCAACCTGTTGCACGCGAAACCACCCAAGGATATGTAGAAGCGGAGTACGAAAAATTCAGCGGATTTGTTTTTAAAATTCATGCTAATATTGACCCCAAACATCGCGACAGAATGGCTTTTGTACGCGTCTGCTCCGGTAAATTCGAGCGTAATAAATATTATCATCATGTTCGTTTAAATCGTGATATTAAATTCCCTAATCCCGCTTCCTTTTTAGCTCAAACAAAATCGATTGTAGATACCGCTTATCCCGGCGATGTTATCGGGCTTTACGATTCCGGGACTTTTAAAATAGGGGATACTCTTACTGAAGGCGAGCATTTTATGTTCAAAGGGATTCCAAGATTTTCTCCGGAGATATTCAGAACGGTTGTAAACAAAGACCCGTTTAAATCCAAGCAATTGGAAAAAGGGTTGTTGCAACTTACTGACGAAGGGCTTGCGCAACTTTTTCTACAGCCCGATACTAACAGAAAAATAATAGGTGTGGTTGGTGAACTTCAGTTTGATGTTATTAAATATCGTCTCTTGCAAGAGTTCGGAGCAACTGTAGAGTTCACTTTTATGAATGCATATAAAGCTTTTTGGTTAAAATATAATTCGGAAGAAGATATTGACGAGTTGAAAAGACTCCGTTCCAATTCTCTTTATTACGATAAAACTGACGAACTTGTTTTTATTGCAGAATCTCCTTATGCTTTGACTCGTGCACAAGAAAAAAATCCGAATGTAGAATTTTTAGATATTATTGAACATAACGATCAAACCGTTGAATTGGCTTAAAGCCGATTTGATCATTTCTTATTATATTCCTTTCTTGTAATAATATAAAAAGTCATTTAGGTTTTGTTTATAATGGTAAATTAATTAAATTAAGAAATAACAATTTACTATTGTTTCTCTTCGTTCATATGTAAAGAATGAAATCTTTCATCTTCAGTCATCGTAATTTTGCTTTTTGTAACTATTGAGGTGCTCGTTATGGGAAATGCTCCCGATAGAGTAGAAGTACTGTTTAAGAATGCCAAAAAGGGAAGTAATCGCGACTTTATAAAACTCAGTTATTATTGTATCGGCAGATTAATTCCATTGGCATTTAGCCTTTTGGCGGATAAGGATTTAACAATAAAGTTTTCCACTGAAGCGCTTTTGGTAGGGCGAAAAAAAATAAAAGAAATTTCTTCAGGCAAACAATTCAGAAAAATTATAAGCAGAACCACAATACTTCGTTCGGTTTCCTATATTATAAATAATCAACTTCCTACATTAACCGAAAAAGAAGTAACAGAATTAAGCAAAAAAATAAATGTTAAATTTTCTAAGATTGAACAAGAGTTTTTGAAATTACCTTCGAAAGAAAGAGTGCTATTCCTTTTTTCCAAACGGTTTAAAATGGATGTAAATGCATTAGAAAAATTATGTATAAATATTCCCGAAAAAGAGATTAAAGAAGTTATAGATTTTGCCCAAATCAGATTGCTTACAAAAATTCCTTTGGAAAATAAAGGGGAAGGCAACCCCGAGGCGGAAGAACTCAAAAAAATATTACACGTTCTTAACGATACATCTATTTCGGAGTTAATTAAAGAGAAGGAAGATGTATTAAATAAGTATTTCGATTATTTACGTGAGCCGATGGAAAGATTGTTTCACAAGGTTGAATTCGACAAAGAAATAATTGCCAATCTTAAAAGTCACATTTTTGAGGAGATTGCACATCAAAAAGAAGAGAGACGAAAGGTACATGCGAAAGATGTAGATAAAGCAAAAAACATTTATGAAAAATATGATGCTTACGAGCGTAAATTACCGCTTCCTAAATCGAAAAAGAGAATTATAAAAATCTTTATTAACATTTTTATTTTGGTTTTGATAATAATAATTGTTACAACAGCGGTTACCAAAATTTTAAATAATCCGGATGTGTGGATGGTTCCTTCCGGGAAAGGTACAATTAATAATGAATTGGATATCGGAAGTACTGTTTCTGCATTGCAAAATGAAGAAAAGAAAATTATTTTAAAAGACGCTGCACTTATTGTGATAAAAGGGAATTCCAGAATTAAGTTGGTTGAGCATTCTGATGAAGTTTCCGTTTTCGAGCTTAACGGAGGAAAGATAATTTTTAAAACACTTAATAATGTTTTTTCGGATGCAAAAACTTATATAATAAAAGGGAGCGGAATAAAAGTTAGTACGCAATATGCTTATTTTATGCTTACATCAAATATCGGTTATCAATATAGCATTAAAGTGATAGATGGCTGGCTTACGGTTAAAACAAAACAAACCGGATATTGTGTAAATAATTATTCGCTTGAACTTAATCCGAGTCAAAAAATAATTATTCCTTTTTTAACAACTCAAACGGGTAAATACATTAATGCCGTGCAAACTCTTTCCAAAAATCCGAAAGATAATAATGCATTCAATTATATTCTTAATAATTCGGAAGATGTTGATGCGTTAACACTTTGGCATTTACTGAATGTTCCGAATACTGCTAAGAAAGAAAAAGTTATCAAAAAGCTTAATGAACTTCTGTTATTGGAAGTTCCTGTTGAAAATAGTAGTGAAGTTATTTCGTCTGAAGAAAAAACATCGTTATTGAATTTTATAAAGAATGACCTTTTAATAAGAAAATAAATTCAACAAGGAGGGATAAATGGGACAACAACAATTACTATTGATAGCGCTGGGAATAATTATTGTCGGTGTGGCGGTTGTGGTAGGTACCAATATATTTACCGCTTCTTTTACAGAAGAAGTAAAAGATTTTGCAATTCAAAAGGTTCACGATATCGGAACAAGAGCAAATATCTATAGAAAAACCCCGGAAGAAAGCGGCGGCGGCGGTGGTTCTTATAAAGGGTTCAGAAAATCGTTGACCAAAAAGTTTTTGACAAGCGATGAGATTGTTAAAAAAATTAAGCTCAGAGAAAAGCAAAACAGAATAGATATGCGTTTAACTTTACAACAAAGAGGCGGCAATAAAAACAGACGCTTTAGAGTATGGGCAAGATACGAACCGGACGGACTAAAAGGATTGAGAATTTATGACCCCGAAAAGAAAAAATGGGTTTGGATAATAAAACCAAAGCGAAAAAGAAGATAGCGGAAGAAAATATTTTTAAAAAAGAGTAGGTTGATAGTTGTAAAAAAACAACTATCAACTTTGTTAATAATTTATTCAAATATTTAGACTTTTATGCTTTAAACCTAAATCCTTTAATAGGTTCGCGTAAGGTTAACACCGGACACGGAGCCTTGCGGACAACTTTTTCGGCTGTGCTTCCAAACAATAAATGTTCAACTCCGGTATGACCGTGAGTTGCAATTATAATTAAATCGGCATCAATCTCTCTTGCCGTATCAATAATTTCGATAAACGGTTTACCTGTTCTTATTTCAATTTCATAATTTAATTTTTCTCCGATTATTTCTTCAGCAAGTTGTTTTAATTCCTTTTTTGATTTTTCCGTATAATCCGTAGGAGGTGTAGGTAAAACCATTTGACCTAAACTTAAATCTGCTGGATATACAATCGGTTCAATTACGTAAATCAAAGTAATTTTCGCATTAAATTGTTTTGCAAAATCAACGGAATATTCAAGGGCTTTTCTGGAGTAATCTGAAAAATCTATTGGGACCAATATTTTTTTTATCATTTCCATAATACCTCCTTATAATTATATTTATAATTTACTGAATAAGTATCAGAGATATAAGAATAAATAGAAATTAATTAAAAATTCCGTCTTCGGCAATTCGCCATAATTTTTGACAGGAAAATTTATTTTCGTAAAGTGCACGCCCAATAATAACGGAATCTATTTTTAAATGAGTTAAAGAAGCCAATTCGAAAAGTTCGTTACTTGTGGTAACCCCGCCGGAATGTGTTACCTTAAAATTTGTATTTTCGGCAATCGTTTTGGATAGTTCGATGTTCGCTCCTTTTAACATACCGTTGCGTGTAACATCTGTAACAATAACTCTTTTAGCACCCGCATCTTCCAAACGTTTTGCATATTCCAAAGGGGATAAATCTATAATTTCCGAACGTCCTTTTATTACAACTTTATTTTCAATAATATCTATTGCCGATGCAAGTCTTGAAGCCCCGAAGGCTTTAATTATTTTATTAAACTCTTTCGGTCTTGTATAGGCTAACGACCCCACAACCAAACGGGTTACGCCCAAATCCATGATAGAGGCTGCATCGTCGTATGAACTTATTCCACCTCCAAACTCTACGGGAATAATTACCGTTTCGCAAATTTCTTTTATAATAGGAAGATTTTTTTTTGAATGTAATTGAGAATGGTCGAAATCTACAATATGAATAAATTTAGCATTTTCCGCACGCCAAATCATTGCCATTTCTACAGGGTCGTTTCCGTAATTTTTGTTGTTCAATTCCGGAATACCTTGTACCGCTCTGACTGTTTTGCCGTCTTTAATATCTATTGAAGGTATAACTAATAAGTTTGACATACAAAATAATAATTTTATGATATATTAACTTAAAAGAATAATTATAAAAAAGGAATTTTGTTATAAAAATTCTTTTATAAAGTTTTAAAAATATTTTTGGGCAATGCCGGAAACGCATTTGCGGTTAAGCCGGCAATAATATTGTTTTCAAATAACTTTGCTCCGCGGTAAGCAATCATGGCACCATTATCGCCACAAAATTCCACAGCCGGAATAACCAATTTTTTATTATATTTTTTTGATAATTCCTTAAACTTAGTTCTTATGGCATTGTTGGCTGCAACACCGCCAACAAGGGATAAAGATTTTGCCTCAAAATTTTTCAATCCTTTTTCAACGTTTTTTCCTAAAGCTCTTACTACGGCATCTTGAAAAGAGGCGGCAATATCCGGTTTATCTTCTTCCGGTATATTCTCAGGTGTACCGTATTCTTTTTGTACGTATCGCAGAACGGATGTTTTTAACCCGCTAAAAGAAAAATCGTATTGGCTTTTCAAGTTTGCTACGGGAAATTTAATTTTATTGGCATTACCTCGTTTTGCAAACTCTTGAATTTTAGGACCTCCAGGATAACCGAGTCCGAGCATTTTTGCAACTTTATCAAATGCTTCTCCTGCTGCATCGTCAATGGTAGAGCCAAGTTTTGTAATATTTAAATCATCTTTAATAAGCAGCAATAAAGTATGTCCGCCTGAAGCAACCAAACAGAGGTAGGGGAATTCCGGTTTTTCGTTCATTAAAAATCCGGAAAAAATATGCCCTTCAATATGATTAACCGCAACAAAAGGTTTGTTTAACGAGTATGCAAGTGCTTTGCCGAAGTTAAGCCCCACAAGCAATGCCCCTATTAGGCCCGGGCCGGCAGTAGCCGCAACAACATCAATATCTTCTTTACTTATACCGGCTTGTTCTATTGCCTGTTTGTATAAGGGGGCAATCATTTGCAAATGTGCTCTGCTGGAAAGTTCCGGTACAACACCTCCGTATTTAAGATGAAAGTGTTGAGAGGCAATAATATTCGAAAGTATTTTTCCGTCTTGTAAAATTGCCACGGATGTTTCGTCGCACGAAGATTCCAAACCTAAAATAATCATTCTAATATTCCTTATTTGGAGAAGGGAAGAAAACTTTTAAACATTATCCAAGCCAACTGCGGATTTTCTTGCAGGCGGCGGAGTGCATAAAAATGCCATTGTTCGCCAAAGGGAACATAAACACGCATACGATGGCCTCTATCCAAAATTTGTTGTCTTAAATTTTCGGTAACACCGTATAGCATCTGAAATTCATATTCCTTTTGGGAAAGTTTGTTTTCTTCAATTATTTTATAAGCACGTTCAATAATCGGTTTATCGTGTGTGGCAATTCCCACATAACATTTATCTTTAATCATTCGTTCCAGAATTTTAATAAAATTATTGCGAATCTCTTCTTTCTTTTTATATGCAATCTCTTTCGGTTCAATATAAATGCCTTTGCAAAGTCGGTAGTTTGCACCGAGTTTATTTAGGTCAACAACGTCGTTGTAAGTTCGATGCAGATATGCTTGCACAACAATACCCACGTTATCGGGATATTTTTTGTGAAGTGTTTTGTATAGTTTTATAATATTATCGGTAGTGGATGAATCCTCCATATCAATTCTGACAAAATTGTTATATTTTACAGCTCGTTGAAGTATTTTATCATATTGTTCAAGACAAAAATCGAAGCTGATGTTTAACCCGAATTGGGTAGGTTTTGTAGAAATATTGGAATTCAAATTCTCTTTTTCAATTGTATCAAGCAGTTCCAAAAAATCATCAACAAAAGCAATTGCATCTTCTTTCCTGTCAACGGATTCTCCAAGTACATCCATTGTAGCCATAATGCCTTTCGAATTTAATTTTTTTGCGACGGTTATTCCGTCGGCAAGTGTTTTGCCTGCAATGTATTTTTTTGCGAAAAGATATATAATAGATTTCGGAAGTATTTTTACAATATTAACAATAAAATTATTTAAAGAATTCACGGCAACACCATATTTTTTTCAATAAGCAAATTTAGTTTTGCCCAAATAATTATGCAAGAATATAAATTTTTATTACACAAAATT